>JANYCL010000230.1 GCA_025360355.1 Sphingobacteriaceae bacterium | reverse complement strand
AAAGGATTAATTCCCACTCTTATCATCGCAACTGGCGCGGGACTAACAATTCCATTTATAAGTTTATTTTTTGACAAGGTTCATCACTTAGATAAAGGCGGTTTTTCAATTATTAGTTCTATTGCTGCAATTTTAGTTGCTTACGCCGCAATGATGGTTCCGAAAGTGAAAAATTTTATCGGGTATAAAATTGCTATTCCAACAACTCAATCATTAGCTGTAATTTCTTTAGTTGCTTTAGCTACCACACAGTTTTATAGTCAGTACACCGTAGCTTTATACATTGCAATTGCTTGTTATTTGTTACGTCAGCCCTTAATGAACATGGCCGGGCCAATGACAACTGAATTAGTTTTAAATTATGTTGGAAAAAGCAACAGGGAAATTACCAGCGCACTTACAGCAGCAATTTGGAGCGGAAGCTGGGTGATAAGTGGTTTCATGGTTAAGGTTATGTTTGGAAAAGGTTTTGAATTTGTAAATATATTTTTAATTACTTCCGCACTTTACGCATTTGGAGTTGTAATGTATTATGTGTTAATTGTAGATTATGTTAAACGTGAAAAACAAGGCTTGATAGATTCTTAGTGAGATCAATTTTATTCATATTACTATTACCAGTTTTTGTTTCCGGACAAAGTGTGAGTCGGCCTTTGCTAAAAGCGAATTCATTATTTTTCAGAAATAATATTTATGTTTTTGGTTTTTCTCAGAATAAAAGCGATCTGGATTTTAAATTATATAGATCAAGTTCTAATTTATCAAAACTAGATTCAACATCTGCGTTTCTCGAAAAAGATAAAGCTGAAGATCTTTTAGAAATTACTGCAGATACTTTACACGGTTATTTGAATTTTTATTTTCAGAAAGTGAGCAGTAAAAATTTAGCTACGCTTCTCAGATTTAATGATTCTTTAAAATTAATTACGAAAGTTGAAAATTTTGAATCCAATAAGATCAATAGTCTGACCACTTTTGAAAATGAAACTTACACTTATAAAAATTCGACTTACACTATCAGAACTTCAGAAGATAGCTTGGGCAGGCAATTCTATTTAACTAAATATTCTGTTATTAGTCTGTTAAAGTCTTTCGAGTACAAACAAACCTGGCAATATCCTCTCGATAAACACAATATAAATACAACTCATGTTTTTTATGCTGATTCAGAAGTTGTTTTTATTTATGTCACTATTTTATCAGGAGCCAAAAAAGGTGAATGGATCTTAAAATTAAATTCGAAGAACGGAACTATAATAAAAGGATTTAAATTAAATGCGAATGGCGATGAACGGAATTATATTTTTAATACATTCTCTTATGATCCTAAAGAAAAGGAGCTCTTAGTTGTCGGAAATATCTATACCAAACAACAATTAGATTTAGAAAATAAAACATTCGGTTTTCAAAACTTAGACAAACAAAACACTTTCTTCTTTGTAAGGATCGACGCAACTAATGAAGTTATTAGTCGCGATGAAAAGAACATTCCTGTTATATTACCCATAACTCTTGTAAAGGGTGCTAAACCCGCGCCTCCTCCGTTCTATCATGTAAAAATAAAAGTATTAAAGAAAGTTTCCAAAACAGAATATGAAGCGTATTGTAATGTTTACAAAAGCAGTTCCGGTTCATTATTGTTTCTATATGAAGGCGACTTTAGTTTTGATCTAGCTCTTGAAGAAATGGGAATTGAACTTACCGCAGGAAAAATTCATAGTCCACTGATGCCCTTTCCCGGTTTAGTAAATACCGATCCGAAAGATATCAACGGAAAAATTGAATTAAAAGATATTCTTGAGTTTGATAAATTCCTTTACAAACAACCGATCATGGATGTTGAAAAACAATTTGGAACAGATGATAATAAAAAACCTAAATGGATCATTTGTAACAGCGATATCAAAACGGGAATTAATTCTTTTTATGCTGTGAATATTGGACTGAAAGGAATTGAAAAAAAGCTTTTGTTGGAGAGCAGTAAATACAATAATCCTAATGTCTATAAAATAAAAAATGACGCTCTTCTTTTGTTTAATTACGACTCACAAACTTCTTTATTCAATCTTTCGCTGGTTGGCTGGTAATTATTTTTTATTTATAAAACCACATTTTTTTCACATCATTTGCAATAGCTGCATCAGGTAGCATTCCATTCTCGTGTTTACTTAGATCTCCATCCAAAGAAATCGAGTACGGCTCAACTTTCATATCGGAATTAGTGCCTTTAACCTGTGTGCTAACTAACCGGAATATAGCAGCAGCAACTTTTTCAAGTATTTGCATATTAGTATCAATTTGCTCAACTATTTTTTTTGCTTCGTGCTGCAGTATTATTTCTTTCTGAAACTTACACAGATATTCTACATCATAAGGATCGATAAATTTATTTTCAACTAATTGGTTATCGTAAGGCAGCCATTCAAGAAAAAAGTCTTGCATGGTTTTATTTAGCCGACCAAATTTTCTACCCAAACTATCAGGTGACGAAAATAATTCCTTCATTATTTTTAAATCGGTAAAAGCTTTATTGGTAAACAATACACATGGAATAGCCCAATAGATCGCCCAATCCCAAAATATTTTCATCACCATTATCTGCGTGTTTCCCATTAGCAAATATTTATTCTGATAGATCGGTATCCAGTTTTGTACGTGCGACAAATAAGCCTGTTCATATACATCAGCACGTAAAGAAATATCTTCTCCATTTATATCTCTTAAAATTAAATCGGAAAGCCATGTATTACTCATCGCAATAAAATCTGAACCCGGAGAATAATAGGGATCTAAAAATGCACCTGCTTCACCAACAACTCCCCAACGCTCCTCTGAGAATGCCCTCTCTGTTTCGTGTGCAAAATGGTTCAGCACTCTAAAATCCATCAAACCGTCTCCATCACCCCAAGGTTTTAAATTTTTA
>JANYCL010000196.1 GCA_025360355.1 Sphingobacteriaceae bacterium | reverse complement strand
CAGAAAAAAATAAATTAACGGAACATTATATTTTTTGGAGAGTTCAACCTGAAACGTATATTCATCAAACGGATCTTTTTTTCCGAAGAAAACAGTAGACATCCTTGCTTTTAAATTCTTAAGATCTTTAAGCGCCCCTCCTATTTGTCTTACAAAAGGTTTTGCTTTAAACGCAAAAACATTATCAACATCAATAGTAGAAATAAATTTAAATTTGCGATGGGGAAATTGCAAAGACTTAAACTTAGCAGATAACATTGATCTCAGATCAGTCAACCAAATATCTACTAATGGAACTTTGATAATAGTTTCAGACACAAAACGATTATGTTCATCGGTTTTGGCCAGCGACCATTCTTCACAGCGGGAAATATGATAGAATACTGCTGAGAAAATATCAAAATTTACATTTGTATATTCTAATTCGGGTTTCAGAAGTTTATTATCATTCAAAAATCCATCCTGATTAATATTAAAAGCGTTTTCAAATGTTTTAATAGAATAATTTATTTTCGGAAGTTTGGATTGAATAAACTCCGATTCATTATCAATTAAAAGAAAGTTACACAACAAACCTTGATTAAAAATAAATTTACAAACGTAACGTAAACGTGAAGTGATCTTTGGTGCGTAAATAATAAGTATTGCAGGTTCAGCAGCTCCTTCAAATAAAAAGCCTTTTAGCTCGGGCATTGTATTTATTGGCTGACTCATTATTTAAAATTATTAATAGCTTCGAAAATACGTTCCGTTGATCTTCCATCCCAATGCGGAGGAATTTGTCCTTTTTTATAAGAACCATTTTCAATTTCAGAAATATAATTTAAAATTATTTTCACATCAAAAGGCACCAAAGTATTTGTTCCGATCGTACACGTAACAGGCCTTTCAGTATTTGGTCGCAGCGTTAAGCAAGGTACTTTTAAAAAAGTTGTTTCTTCTTGTATGCCGCCGCTGTCGGTTAAAATAAATTTACTGTACTTAATTAATTTCTGAAACGCGAAATAATCTAATGGCTCGGTAAACGTTAAACCATTAATAACTTCAAATTCTTTTTTCAATCCAAACGCTTCAATGTTTTTTGTGGTGCGCGGATGAACAGGGAAAACAATTTTGTATTTTTTGTTGACCTCTTTTAAAATATCTAACAATTTCAATAAGCCTTCACTATTATCAACTGTAGCCGGACGATGCATGGTGATCAAAACATATTGTTTTGGATTAACAACCAGATCAGTTAAAACAGAAGAATCCTCAATTTCTCTGTCAAAAGCCACCATTGTATCGATCATGGTATTACCAACGAAAAAAATACTGTTTTTATTGTTGCCTTCCTTTACTAAATTATCGTAACCGCTTTGTTCAGTCACAAAAAAGTAATCGCTGATCTTATCGGTTAAAATTCTATTAAGTTCTTCTGGCATCGTGTTATCGTAACTTCTTAATCCGCTTTCAATGTGCGCTAATTTTATTCCGCAATTTTTAGCGGCATTTGCACCAGCTAAAGTAGAATTCACATCACCTGCTACCATTATTAGATCGGGCGTGAAGGTTGTTTTAATTAAGTTTTCGAGAGCAGTTGTAATTTCCCTGATCAGATCTTCTCTTCCTAGATTCTGCGGGATGTTTAAAAAATAATCGGGAGTTAATTTAAATTGTTTGAAAAATACATCCGCCATTTTATCATCGAAATGCTGACCGGTATGCACAATTTTCAGATCGTGACCGCTTTGTTGTGCCACTTTTTTAAATTGTGTGACCTTTATAAAATTTGGCCGCGTTCCAACGACAACTAATATTTTTCTTGTACTCATTTAGAATTTAAAGCTATTAAAAAATAATTGGGTTTACCAATCTTAAATGTTGTTTGTATGATATTGAGGATATTTAAATAAAGCGACCAAAATACAGAAAACAATTTTACATCGGTTCGGTTATAATGATGTGTATAGCAAATAGGTTTTACAAAATTAGCTTTAAAGCCATATTTTTCAAAGAACCATTTTATCTCTCCTTCTTCAATAATAAGTTTATTATCGCTTTTATTTTGTGTTTGAAACCAGCTGAAATTTTTTCCGGCCGTATTTGGTATTATTATTAAAAGTTGTGCATTATTGGTTGCTATACTTTCTTTTAAAGATTTAAGAATATTATCGTAATCCTCTAATAAAAACAATGAATTAATAATGCAAAAGGCGTCAAACTCCTTTTCTGAAGTTAAAACTGTTCCGATATCCTTTGTCTGATAACGAATTCCTGCACCAGCAAAATTTGTTTTTGCTCTTTCAATAGCCTCAGCGGATATATCGGCAGCAATAATTTTTGAATGCGTGATCTTTGCAATGTACCAGGCCGTTTCACCGTTCCCGCAAGGACAATCAACAATTGTATTAAAGGATTTTCCTGTTTTGAGTAAATAGTCTGCAATTTGTTTGCCAAAAACAATTTGAGGATAATTATATTTTAAAAGTAAATTACTCATTAATGGCTTTAATCAATTTTTGTACATTGTTTTTAATTTCAAAAGCGCTTATATCTAAAGCTTTATTGTAACTAAAGTCTTTCAAGTGATCCGAAATTAAAAAATCGTAAAACGATATGCTCAATGTTTCGGGCTCAAATAACAAACCAACTTTATTATTTAAAATAAAATTCGCTACTTCACCTTTATTCCCAAAATAGATCATAGGTTTTTTTAAATAGAGGTACTCGAAAAATTTGGTATTAAAAGCATGTTGATGATCGGCTGCCGAAAAGAGCATGCAAAAATCCGCATCATTAATTTCATCGATCACCTGCCGTTGCGTTAAATTCCCATGAAATGTTATAGCCTTACAACCCCATCGTTTAAGCAGGGCAATTGCATTATGATCCATATTCCCATAAAAATCAAAACGAAAACTCCTATACAGATCAGGATGCGTTTTTTCTAATTTATTAAGACAATTAATTAACGGTTGTAATAAATAAATAAGATTCGGATAAAAAGAACCACTGTAAATAAAACGTTTTGCAGGTGTATCATTGCTTTTCGGAATTACGAAAGTGTAATCTTGCGGATCATAACCATTGGGTAAATGAATAAATTTAGCTTTTGTTTGAGTTTTGTTTTTAAGAATTTCCAAACTATTAGCGTTAACATCAAAAATTATATCTGCTTCTTGCAAAACTTTTTTTTCAAATTCAATTTCCTTTTCAAGATCTGTTTTGCTAATATTTGCGAAACCGTGATATGATCTGTTATCTGTCCAGGGATCCCGGTAATCTACAATAAATTTCAGTCGCGGAAATTTTGTCTTTAATGGCAAAAGATAATACGCCAATTTATAAGGCGGAATTGTAATAATAAGAGTATCTATTTTGTTTGCGTTAATTATTTTTTCAGCCTGAGCAAATACTCTATTTTTTACAAAAAATATTTTGTCTTGTTTATTTCCTTTGATCGTTAATGTTCCAATAATTGACAAAGCCTTATAGGTCAGTTTTTCTGAAAATGTCTTTGGATACACACTTAACACCTCTGAAAAACCCAAAGAAAATGTGTGCAGGTGAATGTTTTCGTGTTTCACATCGTTCATCCACTCTGATCTCTCGTCCGACTTATTTCCTGCGCCTAAAACATGAA
>JANYCL010000365.1 GCA_025360355.1 Sphingobacteriaceae bacterium | reverse complement strand
CAACTTTCAGCCAGCGCAATTTTCTTCTTCCGTTCGCGTAACAATTCACTCACAATTCTTTCGAGAGAGGGAGGTTCTTGTCCATACTCTTCATAACCAAAAATATATTCTGAAATTAATATTTTAAGAATGCCAATTTCTTTTTCTACGGTTTTTTTTATCATTTCAAAATCATCACCGTAAATAGATAAACGCAAACGTACCATTTCCGGCTGTGGTAAATAAGCGAGTTTAATATTTTTCGCTGCTAAATTATCTTCCCACTTTGCAATTTTTTCTGCCAAAAAACTTTCTCCTAAGCCCTGAGTTAAGACTGTTTTGTGATATATGTGCGCTAATTTGTTTTCAGATTTTATTTTTGGTAAAATAATATCTGTCATCATGGTTTTCATTTCATAAGGAACTCCCGGCATAGAAATAAAAACTTTTTTTTCTTTCTGCATCCACATTCCCGGCGCAGTTCCATTTTGATTATGGATCACAAAACATCCTTTCGGTATCAAAGCCTGATAACGGTTAGCCTCATTCATTTCCCGGCCGCGTTTATCGAAGAACGACTTCACGTGCGCCAGAACTTTTTCATCTGTTTCTAAAATTGTGTTAAAATATTCAGTAAATAATTTCTTAGTAATATCATCTTTTGTAGGACCTAAACCTCCTGTAATAAAAACGAAGTCGGCCCGCTGTTCAGCATCGCTAAAAGCCTTGATTATAGCCTCTTTATCATCGCTTACCGAGGCCATATGGATTACTTTTATCCCCATTAAATTAAGCTGCTGGGCGATCCATACCGAATTGGTATTGGTTATTTGTCCAATTAAAATTTCATCTCCAATGGTTAATATTTCAGCGCGCATAAATTTTTGGCCTTATTTTTGTATCATTGTAAATGTAAAGCAAAAATTAAAATGAAAAAGATATTAATTATAACAAGTCTGTTAATAACAGCAACAATTAACTCACAAACAATTAAAGATGTTTGGCATCAGGCTAAAGACGAAGTAAAAAAAGAAGAAAAAGATCTTGAGACTAAAGCCAAAGATGAAGTACATAGCGCAGTTGGCGGAACTACTGCCCCCGCTTTAAGTAATGAAGATGTAATTAAAGGTTTGAGAGAAGCTTTAAGTGTTGGTACCAATAATTCGAGTGGTTCTGCAAGTAAAATGGATGGGTATTTAAAAAATGAACGTTTATTTATTCCATGGCCTGAAGAGGCAAAAGACATGAGAGAAAAACTCATTAAACTCGGAATGCAGAAAAAAGTTGAAGAGTTTGAAACCAGTTTAAATCGTGCTGCTGAAGAAGCCGCAAAAAAAGCCGGAAGTGTATTTTTAGATGCGATCACTAAAATGAGTTTGAGTGATGGATTTGCTATTTTAAAAGGCGCTGATACTGCCGCGACAAATTTCCTGCGTAAAACTTCTTATAGCCCTTTGTACACACAGTTTCTCCCTATAGTAAAAGAGGCGATTGCTAAAGTAAAAGTGACCAGTTATTGGAATCCTTTGGTGACGAAATACAACAAGATACCTGGTGTGAAAAAACAAAATCCCGACCTGAATGATTATGTAACTAAAAAAGCAGCCAATGGATTGTTTGTATTGATCGCTGACGAAGAAGCCAAAATACGAAAAGACCCTATGGCAAGGGTAACTGACCTCCTTAAGAAGGTTTTCGGAGCTAAATAGCTGTAAACTTTTAATAAAATTTAGAATAAAAGAGGCAGGGTCTGACAGATTCTGCCTTTTTATTTTGATATATTTGTTCATTATCATTTATTATGAATTCTTCCTTTAAAAAGTATTTTCCTCATGCAGCTGCAATTGTTGCATTCTTTATTATTACAGCCCTTTACTTCAAGCCTTTATTTTCCGATAAAGAAATTTCGCAGCATGATACGATGCAGGCGAAAGGAATGAGTAAAGAAATTGGTGATTTTAGAAAAGCGAATAATTCAGAACCATTGTGGACTAATTCCATGTTCAGTGGTATGCCGGCTTATCAGGTTTCAACATTATATCCCGGTAATTGGTTAAATAAAATTAATAATGCTTTGATATTATTTTTACCGCTTCCCTCCGGTTATATTTTTTTATGTTTCGCGGGTTTTTTTATTTTGTTGTTGTGTTTAGGAATAGAACCATGGTTAGCATTGGTAGGAAGTATAGCTTATGGTTTATCAACTTATTTTTTAGTTGCACTTGGTGCCGGACATAATTCAAAAATAAATGCACTTGCTTATTTACCGCCTTTAATTGGAGGAATAATTTTATTATTCAGAGGCAGATTATGGTTAGGATTTGCTGTTACAGTTTTATTCATGGGGCTTGAATTAACTGCGAATCACGTTCAGATTACCTATTATGGATTTATGATAATCGGAGCAATAATTCTTGGTTACGGATATTATGCATTTAAGGAAAAAACATTGCCAACTTATTTTAAAGCTTTCGCATTTTTTATTGTTGCAGCAATTATTTCTGTTTTACCGAATGCAGGAAATTTAATGTGTACTGAAGAGTATGGAAAATATTCTACACGCGGAAGAACAGAATTAACTATTACACCTGATGGAAAAAGTAATGCTGATGTTGTTACTGATGGTTTAGATAAAGATTATGTTACGCAATACAGTCATGGCATTAGCGAAAGTTTTACATTTTTAATTCCTGATTACAAAGGTGGTTCATCAAGTGTTCCTATTGGGGAAACTTATCCTGATGCTCTTAAAAAAGTATCTCCCGATTTTAAACAACAAGTAGGAAGTATGGGAGGTTATTTCGGTGATCAATATATTACAGCCGGTCCGGTTTACATTGGCGCGATCGTTATGTTTTTGGTGATACTTGGAATGTTCATCACCAAAAATAAATTAAAATGGCCATTGGTAATTATTACTATTTTAGGAATGGCATTATCGTGGGGAAGTAATTTCATGGGACTAACTTCATTCTTTTTAGATCACGTTCCTGGTTATAATAAATTCAGAGCTGTATCCATGACAATGGTAATTGCTGAATTTTGTTTGCCTTTACTTGCAGTTTTAGCGATCAGTGAATTGCTAAAATTCAAATCGCTGAACGAAAAAGTAAAATTATCTTTTCCGAAAAAAGAAATTGAAATAAAAAAATTATTGATCGGTACTTTTATTATTGTCGGAGGTTTTTGTTTAGTTGGATACTTAGCGCCCGGTTTAGTAAATCGTTTTACGGCGGCAGGTGAGGAAGGAAACATGATCTACCGTTTTTCTAGAGGGGGAGCTTCTGAAGATGAAGCACGGCAATATGTAACGCAACTGTTGCCGCAATTAGAAATTGCACGTAAAGCAGTTTTTCAATCGGATGCCATGCGTTCGTTTATTTTCATTACGCTTGCTTTTATTTTTATTTATTTATATCTGAATAAAAAAATTAAACGCGAAATGTTATTCGCAGCGCTTGGTATTTTTATTTTAATTGATCTGTGGACGGTCGATATGCGTTTCCTCGGTGAAAAAGCATTCGTGACCAAGAGCCAAAACATGGCAAGTTTTGAGAAAACTCCGGCCGATGAAAAAATATTAGAAGATAAAGATCCCGATTACCGTGTTTTAAATTTATCTGCTTCTCCTTTTCAGGATGCAGCAACATCGTATTGGCATAAATCAATTGGCGGTTACCATGGGGCGAAACTTAAAAAATATCAGGAGTTAATTGATTTTCATTATCAGGGACAAGTTCAGCAATTTTATGCGGGAATAAATAAAACCAAAGGCAATGATACTTTAATAGATGAATTGTTCTCGAAACTTCAAATATTAAATATGCTGAACACAAAATATTTAATTATTCCGGTTGGTGAAGATAAATCTGCACCTATTATGAATCCACAAGCAAATGGTAATGCTTGGTTTGTAAAAGAAATTAATGTTGTAGAAAACGCTGATCAGGAAATAACAGGTCTTGGTAAAATTGATACAAAGAATCAAGCGATCATGCAGACTAAATTTAAGAACGAAGTAAAAGTTGATCCTAAATACAGCGCTACAGGAGGAATTAAATTAGAAAGCTATAAACCCAATGATCTTGTTTATACTTCCGAATCAGATGCGCCACAATTTGCAGTGTTCTCTGAGATCTATTATCCAAAAGGATGGAATGCTTATGTTGATGGTAATTTAACGCCGCATGCTGCGGTTGATTATGTTCTAAGAGGAATGAACGTACCGGCAGGAAAGCATAAAATTGAATTTAAATTTGAGCCGCAAACCTATAAAACAGGAAATAGCATTGCCATGGTAGGATCAATATTAGTGCTGGTAACAGTGGCATGTGGGATTTATATGGAGATGAAAAAAGGCAAAACGGCAGTATAAACTACGCCAAAACGGCAAAAAAGCCGATGGTACGATAATTGACAATTAATATATAACTAAACAAAAAGAAAAATGGCATTAGAAATCACAGACGCTAACTTCGAGGAGCTAGTAACAAAAAGTACAAAACCCGTATTGCTCGATTTTTGGGCAGAATGGTGCGGTCCGTGCCGTATGGTTGGACCAATTGTTGAAGAATTAGCTACAGAATACGAAGGCAAAGCCGTTGTAGGAAAAGTAAATGTAGATACGAATCCGAACATTAGCATGAATTTTGGTATCCGTAATATTCCGACAATATTATTTTTTAAGAACGGACAAGTTGTAGATAAGCAAGTAGGCGCAGTGCCAAAAGCTAATTTAGCTGCGAAATTGAACGCGCAGTTGTAGCTTCGACTCGCACAAGCTTGGCACGGGCAGCTCAGCTACCGTTTGAGGTATTCATAACCCTGTTTCTTTTTAAGGAACGGGGTTTTTTATTAAATTAGTATTTCAGAAAACAACATTATGCCAACAACAGCTAAAACACCTCAGGAATATATTGATTCACTTCCTGGAGACCGCAAAAAGCCAATGGAAGAATTACGTAAAGTAATTAAGAAAAATATCGATAAAACTTATTCGGAAGGAATCGGATACGGAATGATTAGTTACTGCGTGCCGCTTAAAGTTTACCCTGCAGGATATCATTGTGATCCTAAATTGCCTTTAGGTTATATGATGCTTGCATCTCAAAAAAATTTCATTGCGATCCATCATATGGGAATTTATGGTAATAAAAAATTAACGGATTGGTTCGTGAAAGAATATCCCAAACATTCTAAATCAAAATTAGACATGGGAAAAGCCTGCATCCGATTTAAAAAAATGGACGACATTCCTTACAAGCTCATTGGCGAATTAGCAGGTAAATTAAGTGCAAAAGAGTGGATCGCACACTATGAAAACGCGCTTAAAATGCTGAAAAAATGATTTCCTAAACATGATTTCTCCTCTCATAGCTCTATATAAATCGTTGTAGGAGATTAACACTTGGCTACCTCCTTTTTTTTACTAATTTTACTCTGCTTTTCAAGGTTTGTTTAAATGCTAAAAAAGACGGGTAGAATATTTTCATTTATCATAATTGTTTTCACGACAAAACAATTGAACGCGCAAGCATTTTTAAATGGCGATTTCGAGATCAATACAGCAGCAGTATGCGATTACAATATGGCCAATGCTACATGGAATACCGAAATGGCAAATAGCGTTGCGTATGGCGCAGGAAACGAATTAGACATTATGCAAACAAGTTGTCCCTATGGTCCTTCACAAAACGGAACATGGTTTGCTGCATTAGCTTTCCCAACTGGTTCTGATGCTTTCACTATGCAGCTTTCTGCACCATTGGTTGCGGGTACAACTTATTCAATGAGTTTTTGGGATAAAGGCGATGTTGCTTGTTGTCCGCCGGGCATGCCTGTTGTTATTGGTATTTCAACTGTAGCAGGTGCTGCAGGTACAACTGTTTATACCGGACCAACTCCTACAGGCGGCGTTTGGATCCAACGTTGTTTTACATTTGTTGCGCCAAATAGCGGACAACATGTTAGCGTTTCAACAACCGGACCAACACGATGGAGTCATGTAGATAATTTTATCTTAAATGGTTCTTGTACGGTTTTACCAATAGAATTAATGTATTTGAAATCGGTTTGTAATAATAAGTCAAATGTAATTACCTGGGCAACAGCAACGGAAAGGAACAATCATTATTTTTCTGTAGAATTTTCTACGGATGGGAAAGATTTTATTGAGATTGGAAAAGTAAATGGTGCGGGTAACAGTAATGTTGAAACTAAATATCAGTTTACAGATTTCCGTCACGAAGGTGTACAAAGTTATTACCGCTTAAAACAAATTGATTTCGATAAAAAATTTTCTTATTCACTAATTGTTGGTACAGAAAAGTGTAAGCCTGTTTTTGATTTTCAATTCGATATTTTTCCAAATCCGGCTAACGATCATTTAAATATTACAACAAACGCGCTAGAGACAAAACTTATAATAACAGATCCATATGGAAAAATTATTTATGAGAACAACGGGGACGCTAATCAAACAAGCATCGATGTGTCACAATTCGGAAAAGGATTGTATTTTGTTCAGATGATCAATGATGGAAGAACCCAAACTAAAAAATTCATTAAAAATTAGTTCCTCAATTCAATTCAATTAAAATAAAGTTTATGAAAGCGATCAAAAAATTATTAAGTGTAATTCCTGTATTATTTATTTTATCAGCTTCTGCCCAAGTAAGCTGGAAAGTGGAACGAAGTCATAGTCAAATGGAATTCTCCTTAAAATACATGATGGTAAATGATTTTGAAGGTCGTTTTAAAATGTATGATGGTAAAGTTACTTCCACAACCGAAAATGATTTTAGCAATGCAAGTGTATCCTTCATGATCGATACACGCACTGTTGAAACAGGTGATGAAGGCCGAGATAAAGATCTGAAAAGTAAAATGTTCTTTGATGCAGATAAATTCACAAGAATAGAATTTTCATCTACAAGTTTCAAACCCGGAAAAGTTAAAGGAACTTATGATCTGG
>JANYCL010000083.1 GCA_025360355.1 Sphingobacteriaceae bacterium | reverse complement strand
CTAATCCATTTACAGATTCATCAAAATCATTGTGAACCAGATTAAATATATATATGTCAGGGGAAAATTCTTTTTCAACATATCTTGCGATGTTTAAGTCTTGTGAGAGAGGGGATCCGCTCGTTCCAAAACTATACGCTTCATAATGCTCTCCCAGTTTTTTAGCCAGAACGTACGGAAAACTTTTTTCAATATCTACCTGAAAAGCTTCAACGTATGAATCTCCAATTATAGCCAAACGTTTTACCCCTGATTTTTTTTTCGAATAATAATCAACCGGACTATTCCACCCTTCATTATTTATTCTCCATTTAGCGCGTTGCTGAGCAAAATTACCAATCGTGTTCAAGCCTTCGTCTCCATATTCCTGACTATATTTTATGATTCTGTTTTTTTCGTCCCAATAACCTTTTGGAAGTTGTGCTCCTGGGAAAAAGAATCTCGAAGCTAATTCCATCACAAAAAAAACAAAAATAAAAGAAGGTAATGTAACAAATAAAATATTTTTAAGTGTTTTCATCTTCTCTTTTTGTTACTCCATTTAAATTGGAATTGTTTTTCTTTTAAGGTGTCCAATTTATTTTTTTATGGCTTGAGTAATGAATACGATTTGTTCGTTACTTAATTCTGAGGATATTGGTAAACATAATACTTCCTCTGATAATTTGTATGCATTGCTAAGATTATTTTTATGAGACGATGCAAATGAATTGTACGGAGAAAATGTACTTACCAATGGATAAAAATACCTACGCGTGAAAATGTTGCTTAGCTTCAGTTTTTCATACAAACCATCACGTGTAAGGTCAAATTTTTCATTTATAAAAATAGGGAAATACGAATAGTTATGTTCGATATCGGCCATGTCTTCAAGCAGACGAATTCCTTCTATGTCTTTTAATAATTTCCTGTAAAGCAATGTTGCAAGTTTACGTTTGGCAATATTGGCATCAATTTCTTTAAGTTGTAATAAACCAAATGCCGATTGAAGTTCATTCATTTTGGCATTGATCCCCGGCTCTACAACTGTAACTTCACCTGTTATTCCAAAATTCTTTAAATTATCAATTCGTGTTTTAGTTGCTGAGTCGTGTGAAACAATGGCGCCGCCTTCAAACGTGTTAAATGTTTTTGTAGCATGAAAACTTAGAACAGAAAGATCGCCAAAATTTAAAATGCTATTGCCTTTCTTTTTAACAGCGAACGCATGTGCAGCATCGTAAATTATTTTTAAGTTATGTTTTTTTGCTATGCTCTCAATTTTTTCCGCTTCACATGGATTTCCATACACATGAACCGGCATGATCGCAGTTGTACGCGGCGTGATCAGTGCTTCAATTTTATCTACATCCATATTTCCGTAAACAGGATCAATGTCACAAAACACCGGGTCAATATTATTCCAGATCAATGAATTTGGCGTTGCAACAAATGTGTAAGGGGTTGTTATAACTTCTCCTTTTATGTTTAGTGCCTGAAGAGCTGTCATGAGAGCAAGGGTGCCATTCGAAAAAACAGAAATATATTTTACACCTAAATACTCTGCTAATTGTTTTTCGAATTCCTGATGGAAAGGACCGTCGTTTGTTAACACTCCTGTTTCCCAGATCTTTTTAAGTGATTCCACAAAATCCTCTAAGGGAGGCATGCTTGGTTTTGTGACAAATATTTTTTCTTTACTCATTTTTTTTACCCGTAGGATTATCTCCTTTGGGATTTTTTATTCTTTTTTCATCTTATGCTTTGCATTCTGATTTTTCTCTGAATCCAACGGGTTAAATTTTTCTACAAAATTGTGTCCGGATATGGCTCCGCCGTTCTCAGTCACAAAAGAGGACACAGTCTGAGTGGTTTTCATAGTCGTGAAAATATGATTTTCCTGAGGTGGTTTTGTCTTATAATTGATTTGTTAGTAATAGGGCGGTGTTGATAAAAAGGTAATTCCTCCATAGTTGGGAGTTGAGAGTTGGGAGTTGGGAGTTGGGAGTTGAGAGTTGAGAGTTGGGAGTTGGGAGTTGGGAGTTGGGAGTTGGGAGTTGGGAGTTGAGAGTTGAGAGTTGAGAGTTGAGAGTGAGTAGTGAGAAATAAGGGGTTAGGGAGTAAGAAGTTAAGGGTTAGGGTAAAACGAGGTTAACTACTTTATTTTCAGATATTTAATTAATGTTGATCAAGGGAATTTAGCTACTACAATCATTTCCATTGGTAAATTCCACTCTAGCATGTCAGGATTTTCAGAAGAATTTTCTATCCGGTAAGAAACAAGAGCTAAACTAATTCTTGGGATACCTAAGACATGCATTCTATCGCCCACTTTCATTGTTTTGATCTTCTTCTCCGCTTGTGAGTCTTTCGGAAATACCATTCTCATTTTTGTGCATACTACTTCTTTTTCCTTATCTAATACAGAACAAAAAACAAATCTGCCATCATCAACCTCTTTCTGCTCACTATCTGTAATTTCAATCCAAAAGTCTACATAATTATAACCAACGCCGACAGTTTGTATTGAAACCATATCACCTTTGTCTTTTATTTTGCAGCGAACGTTAGCATATCTTGTAAAAGCATCACTTGCTTCTTTGTATTGATAGCCTGTTATTGGTTTAAGAGATCTTGTTAGATCAAGGTTTTCTAATTTTGTTATTGGATGTATTTCAAATACATGAGCAGGATTTGTATTTTCGATTTCCGGTATTTTCTTTCCTTGTATCTGCTTGCTTTCGCCGGTGTGTTCGCACCACAATCTCCATACCCCGGTTATCGATACCTTTTGATCAGTACCTTCTACATCATGTATTTTTTTTACTGCTGTTGGTTCCGATGCTGCGTTCATTATTTCGGCAACTGTTGCCAAACCGACATTGCTTGTTAATCCGGCAATATGAATGTCGCCATCTTTTGCCGGAGGATTAGGCTTTGGATGCGTGTGCACAACATTATATTCAGTTTGGATGAACACTTTGTTTTTTAAACTATCTATAAATGTTTTTCTGAGTTGGATCTCAATTTGCGCTGAAAGAGATCGTGAAAGAAAAAGATCCAATGCAATAAATCCTAAAATCTTAAATGTAGTTTTCATAAGTTTCTATTCTAATAATCATTTATTTATCATTCCCGGTTTCCAAACCATTTCTTTTCCTTTATCAAATGCTTTCTTCATTAGCATAACCAAATATATGATAGCATACTAAAATTGATTGCTATGTTTTGTAGCAATGATACGTTAAAAAAACAAACAAATTGAGCCATAATACAATAGAAATTGTTTACTATAAAACGTAGCATAGTTATTAACAAATTTGGGAAAAAGAATGAAATTTTGTACATTAGATCAACAATTAAAGAAGAAAGGAATTATATGTTGACATTTAAAACACCCATCCTCACCGCTCCATTTAAAGAACATCCGGTTGCAGATATCACCCGCGAGGAGCCGCAAGAATTTGATATTAAGCCGGAAGATAAATTCACGCTTGAACATTATTGCAAAGCGCTACTGCTTAAAATAATTACACTTAATAAATCCAAGATCAAACCATTTATCCGTTATCAGGTTGAAATACTTTCAGATCCTTTTGTTTGGCTTAATAAGCTGGAAAAACTTATCGACCTTAACAGAGAACAATTTATAACCAAAGATGAGAATTGTAAATTAGACAAAGCATTAATGGTTATTGAAGTATTCCGCCAGGAAATTGAAACAGGAAAATTCTCTAATTCAAAATACAATTTCAAAAAAGTAAAGCAGAAGATACAATGCTATAAAAGCCCGGAAGAGAAATTATCGTATCTCCTTGAAGTTAAAACGGAATACTTACAATACAAACCACCGTTGATAGATCCCACTGAAGTTGCATTCGATATTCAGTGCGATCTTGAAATGACTCTTCTTAAAACACAAGTCAAATTAAAAAAGCGGTCGCTAAGCACTACTGAAGATGAAAAATCGAAACGATCCCTGAGTGAAGTCGAAGGGTTACCTAAACTCCAGATCAACTCCAAACTCAATTGTTTCGTAGATGTATTTTACCAAATGATGTACGAAAAACAAATAAACGGCAAGCCTTATCTTTCTGCGACACCGAGTGAAGTTGCAGAAGTGATCTCAAAAATATTTATTGATAAAGAAGGGAATGAAATTTCTCAGGATAGTGTGAAAACTATTTTGCGGCCATCACGTTTTGAGAAGAGGCCGAAGGGAAATGCCCGTTTAAATATTGATTAATTTTTCAACGCTACGGGCACCATGTTAGAATTGTTCTCGTTGTGTCGTCGTATTATGGAATGACTTCTAACTAACAAGGCACGGATTAAAAATCCATACTATTTATTATCAAAATTACATTCGTTATTTAAAAACCCTTGCTACAGAACATAACATTTTGCAGAAAAAATGGATTTAAAATCCGCGCTAACGGATTTCGAACACTAATGATTTAAAATCCGCGCTAACGGAGAAGGGGTAATTCGGAAATCTTTAATTTTATTTGGATAAGGAATTTCATTTATAATGGTGAATCCAATAGTCTTATACGTTTTTTTTTCTAGAGGAGGCTGAATTTAGAGATCTTCAGAGGGCTAAATCGTGGGATTTCCACCAGCTAATAGATGGAAAATAACTATGCTTTTCA
>JANYCL010000078.1 GCA_025360355.1 Sphingobacteriaceae bacterium | reverse complement strand
GTCGCTTTATTTAAAACATCGGTCTCGGAAAATGTAATGCTGGATTCAACTTTGTTTTTACATTTTTGTAATTCCGTTTCCGAAACTAATTCTGATTTTATTTTTTCTATTTCTTTTTGCAAAGCTTTCTCGGCTGTCTCCATCGAAACATCATCGCTTAATTTTCCGGATATCACAAAAAGTCCTTTATCAAAATCGCCCATAACGTAAGCGTTGATCTCAGAGAACAAAGGTTGATCTTTTACCAATGCATTATATAAACGTGATGAATTCCCTCTTGATAAAATATCCGACAACAGATCGCAAGTGTGGTAATCTTTATCATTACGCGCGCACATGTGATACGCTTTGTAAATAGAGCTTACCGGCACATCGCGTTCAACAGTTAATTTGCGTGGTTCAGTTTGTTTGGGTTCTATTGGTAAATTCCGTTTTGATTTGGTAACTGTATCAATTGGCTCGAACCATTTTGCACATAATTTTTTTACATTCTCTAATTCAATATTTCCGGCCACAACCATAATTGCGTTGCCCGGATGATAATTTTTTTTGAAGAAAGATTTCACATCTTCCATGGTTGCATCTTCAATGTGTTTAATTTCTTTTCCGATGGTATTCCATTTATACGGATGAACATTGTAACAAAGCGGACGAAGCAACAACCAAACATCTCCGTAAGGCTGATTTAAATAACGTTGTTTAAATTCTTCAATAACAACACTGCGTTGTACTTCCAGACTTTTATCAGTAAAAGCCAGGCTTAACATGCGATCGCTCTCTAGCCAGAATGCAGTTTCTAAATTATCAGCGGGTACGGTGCAATAATAATTGGTGATATCGTTTGTAGTGAAAGCATTATTTTCTCCGCCTACTAATTGAAGAGGTTCATCATAATTCGGAATGTTAATACTTCCGCCAAACATTAAATGTTCAAATAAATGTGCGAAACCGGTTTTGCTTTCATCTTCATCGCGTGCGCCCACATCATACAAAATATTTACGCAAGCCATTGGCGAGGTTTTATCCTGATGGAAGATAACCGTCAGATCATTTTTTAATTTAAATTTTTCGAATTTGATCATTTACAATTCATCAAAGTGATAAAGCAAATTTACGCTTATTTTTTTCAATAAACAGACTGTGCTATTTGATTAAAAAAGCATTAGATTTGCGCGTTGTTTTAAAAAATGAAGATTACTGGATCAGTTGAGCTTGAAAGGGCGGTCGTCTATTTATTAGATGATCATATTATTAAAATTGGCGTGAAAGAAAACGCCGATCTGGAAATTGATGACATCAAAAAAATTCAAGTTGCAAAAAAATCACTCATCGGAGATAAAAACCATGTGGTAATGTTTGCTGCGCCCAAGCAAGGCTCGATCTTGAGAGAGGCAAGGGAGTTTTCTGCAAGTAAAGAAGTGAATTTGAATGCAGTTGGAAAAGCAATAGTAACTCCGGGATGGACCGCCAGAATGATAAGTAATTTTTTTCTGTACACAAATAAGCCGCCAATTATTCACAAGGTCTTTGAAAATGAGGCTGACGCTTACAACTGGCTTAATAAAATAATTGTCAAAAATTAATTTGCGATTGCATTTTTGCGACGGTTAATTTAAATTCTTCAATTATTTCTTCCACAATTTCAGCAGCAGGTTTTATTTCTTTAATGGCTCCGCTAATTTGGCCGATCTCTAATTCACCTTCATCCATATCACCTTCGAACATTCCTTTTTTAGCCCGTGCACGACCCAGAATTTGCGATATTTCTTCTTTTGATGCACCACGTTTTTCCGCTTCTTCAATTTCAGAATAAAATTTATTTTTTATTAATCTTACAGGTGTTAATTGTTTAAGTGTAAGAATTGTATCGCCTTCATTTGTATTTATTACTGCATTTTTAAAATTCGCATGTCCTGATGATTCAGGTGTTGCAACAAATCTGCTACCAATTTGAACTCCATCAGCACCCAATGCAAAAGCTGCTGCCATTGATTGTCCGGTTCCAATTCCACCTGCGGCAATTAATGGTAAAGTTATTGCTTTACGCACTTGCGGAATTAATACTATAGTGGTAGTTTCCTCCCGGCCATTGTGTCCGCCAGCCTCAAAACCTTCTGCAACAATTGCATCAACACCGGCTTCCTGACATTTCATTGCAAATTTTACATTACTCACAACATGCACAACGGTGATCCCCTTTTCTTTCAAATGATTGGTCCAGATCTTGGGATTTCCTGCGCTTGTAAATACAATTTTCACGCCTTCTTCAACAATGATCTTCATATGCTCTTCAATGTTAGGATATAAGAGAGGCACGTTAACTCCAAAGGGTTTATTTGTTGCTTTTTTACATTTTTGAATATGCTCTCTTAAAACATCAGGATACATAGAGCCGGAGCCTATTAATCCGAGTCCGCCGGCATTACTTACAGCCGAGGCCAGTTCCCATCCGCTACACCAGATCATACCTGCCTGTACTAGAGGGTATTTTATGTTAAAAAGCTTACAGATGGGGTTCTCCATACAATCAAAATATTTTAAAGATTTCTGGTATAAATGTAGAAATTTTCGCTATTTTTGTGTGTATTATTCGCCAATTAATGAAAAAACTAATATTATCTCTATTTCTTGTTTTCTGTCTTAACACATCGTTTTCACAATATTTGTGGGACTATGGATTTTCCGGCGGCGTATCAAATTATTTGGGAGATATTGGAGGTAAAGAAAAGCCACGTAGAGATTTTGTTGCCGATTTGAAATTGGCTAAAACAAGATGGAATGTTGGTGGTTTCGCCCGTTACAAATGGCGTCCAAAAATATCTTTAAAATTAGCATTCGATTATTTACGCATAGAAGGTGATGATAAATTATCAACCAATCTTGGCCGTCACTATCGTAATTTAAATTTCCGTAACGATATGTTCGACCTTGGCTTAACAGCTGAATGGTTTTTTTACGAGAATAATGATCTGGGAAATACTTACCGCTACCGCAATGGTTTCAGAGCTTATTTATTTGGAGGTGTTGGTGGCTTTTATAGTAATCCAAAAGGATTTTATCAAGGTTCGTGGACAAAACTTCGTCCATTACAAACTGAAGGTGTTGCATACAAACCTTTTGGTGTAAATATTCCTGTGGGTGTTGGTTTCTTTTTTACATTCGAGAAAAAACATCGCATTGGTTACGAAATTAACTGGCGTACAACTTTCACAGATTATTTAGATGATATCAGCGGCAGTTATCCTACTACAGCACCCGCAAATGGAGCTACAAACGCATTATCAAACAGAAGTACTGAATTAGGCGGATCAGCAGCAGCGGATAATCCGGGAGCTTATAATTTCTTTGTTAATCCAAATGGTACTGCACGTTATGCAGGACAAAAACGCGGTGATAAAACACACAAAGATTCTTACATTACAATGAGTTTATCTTACAGTTACGTTCTTCGAGGTAAGAGTTCATTCTACCGTGGCCGTTATGGCCATTTCTTCGGAAAAAAATCGAAGAGAAGAGTTCGTAAAATACGTGCTAAGTTCTAGTTGTTGACTTCGGCTCCGCTCAGTCAACGCATCAAATGAAATTAAACCCCGCAATAGCGGGGTTTTTTATTACCGGTCCCTGAGCGGAGTCGAAGGGCCGGTTGAATTACAGATCCTTTGGATAACAAATGTAATGCTTCGTAACAGGCTTACTTAAGGCTTGAATGTTAAGAAGGTCACTTGCGGTAGCGACATCATTTAATTTACCATTGCTATAAAGAATGTTTATGTTGTGGTCGCTGCTGTTGTATGCGCTGTTATTTACACTTTCTGAGAATACAAAATAAGAAGCTTCTTTACGACTGATGCCATATTTTTTCACGGCTTTATCAATTAATTTATTTTTGTGAGAGGGAGCGATAGGTTCATTTTGTAATTCAATTTTGTACAAATTACGATTCAATAAATTTTTACAAAGTTCACTTAAAATAAAATCATCACATTCGCTCCACACTTTTACTGACGCCATGATGTCGTAGTCATCCAATTGCGCAAATTTTTCGAGGAGAATTGGTTTTTTTGCAAAATCTTCCTTAGTAAAATCATTCTCTAAAAATAAAATAAGAGTAGGGGTACCGAATAATTTTATTTTTGAATTACTTAATTCTTTCGCGCGTTTTAAAATATTTATTAATAAATTTTCGGCGCTTAAAACAGTTTTGTGTAAATAAACCTGCCAGTACATTAACCGGCGCGAGATCAAAAATTTCTCAATGCTATAAATACCTTTTGCTTCTACAACCAAATTATCTTTCACCACATTCAAAGTTTTTATGATGCGGTCGCTGCTGATAATGCCTTCACTTACACCCGTAAAAAAACTATCGCGTTTTAAATAATCGAGTCGGTCCATGTCCAATTGCGAACTCACCAATTGATGTAAAAATTTTTTTTCGTATTTGTTATTGAATATTTTTATGGCTAGAGAAAGTTTTCCTTTGAATTCTTTATTTAAAGTATTCATTAATAAAGAAGAGATCACTTCATGGTTTATACCTTTAACAATACTATGCTCTAATGAATGAGAAAACGGACCATGACCAATGTCATGCAATAAAATGGCAATTAAAGTCGCTCGAGTTTCTTCATCGGTAATTTTTACTTCCTTGCTTTTTAAAACCTGTAAAGCTTCGCTCATTAAATGCATCGCACCAATCGCATGATGAAAACGTGTGTGTAATGCCCCTGGATAAACCAAATTCGTTAATCCTAATTGCTTTATACGGCGTAAACGCTGAAAATAAGGATGATTGATAAGGGCATCAATGATCTCGTCCTGAATGGTCACAAAACCATAAATAGGGTCATTAATTATTTTGCTTTTGAAGATTGGCATTAAATAACCTTAAAAAAGGATTTTGTAACAATAATTATAACTTTACTACGTAATATTGTAAAGGTATTAAAACTAATTATGGAAAAAAATACAATTCTTTGGGCCGATGATGAAATGGAGCTTTTAAAGCCCCACATTTTATTTTTAACAGGTAAAGGTTACGAGGTAATTACTGCAGTGAGTGGTGATGAAGCTCTTGATATAGTTCGTGAGAACAGAAATATTGAAGCTGTTTTGTTGGATGAAAATATGCCTGGAATTAGTGGTTTAGAAACGCTCAATAAAATAAAACAATTACGCGCAGATCTGCCTGTGATCATGATCACCAAAAGTGAAGAAGAACATATTATGGATGATGCCATTGGTGGAAAAATTGCTGATTATTTAATTAAGCCTGTTAATCCGAACCAAATAATTTTATCTCTTAAAAAAACTTTAGATAACAAACGTTTGGTTTCTGAAAAAACGAATACAGGTTATCGTAAAGAATTTGGAAATATTGGGATGACCCTTAGCGATAATTTAAGTTGGGACGAATGGAAAGAAGTATTTAAAAAGATTATTTATTGGGAACTGGAAATGGACAAAGCACTCGATAAAGGCATGCTTGAAGTCTTGAAAATGCAAAAAGCTGATGCAAATACTCAGTTCTTCAAATTTGTAGAAAAAAATTATTTCAATTGGTTAAATGGTAAGGATGCTAATGCGCCGACAATGAGTCATACTTTATTGAAAAATAAATTTATACCTGAATTAGAAAAAAATGAAAATGTTTTTTTAATTGTGATCGATAATTTGCGTTACGACCAATGGAAAATAATTCAGCCGATCTTACAGGATTATTATAAAGTTGAGAAGGAAGAATTGTATTGCAGTATTTTGCCAACCGCAACGCAATATGCGCGTAATGCTTTGTTCAGCGGATTAATGCCGAGCGAAATGGAAAAACGTCACCCTGAATGGTGGCTGAATGATGAACAGGAAGGTGGTAAAAATTTGCACGAAGAAGATTTTATGCACGCGCAATTAAAACGTTTGGGTAAGGATATAAAATTCAGTTATAATAAAATCACCAATCACGCAGCCGGTAAAAAATTATCGGAAGGTGTAAATAATTTATTACAAAATAAATTGAATGTGATCGTTTACAATTTTGTGGATATGTTGAGTCATGCGAGAACCGAAATGGAGGTGATACGTGAGTTGGCGGATGATGAGCCTGCTTACAGAAGCATTACTTTATCATGGATCGAACATTCGCCATTGATGGAGATCATAAAACAATTATCTGCTAAAAAAATCAAGATCGTTATTACAACAGATCATGGTACTGTTCACGTAAAAGAGCCGACAAAAGTTTTGGGTGATAAGAATGTGAATACAAATTTACGTTACAAACAAGGAAAAGCTTTAGATTATAATCCGAAGGAAGTTTTTGAAGTGAAAAATCCGAGTGATGCATTCTTGCCAAAATTACATCCGAGTTCACGTTTTATTTTTGCGAAGGAAGATAGATTTTTTGCTTACCCAAATAATTTTAATTACTACGTGAATTATTATCGCAATACATTTCAACACGGTGGAATTAGTTTAGAGGAAATGATAATTCCATATATTACTTTATCAGCAAAATAAATTTGAGCAAACTTGAATTAGACATATCTGATTTAGGTAAATTACCTGAGGCGTGTAAAAAATTAATTGAATTTGCAGGTGATATAAAAGTGTTCGCATTTAATGCGGAAATGGGTGCGGGTAAAACAACTTTCATAAAAGAATTATGTTTAGCGCTTGGGTCAAAGGATAATTTTAGTAGTCCGACTTATTCGATCGTTAACGAATACCGATCTCCTAAAAGTAAAATTTATCATTTCGATTTTTATAGGATAAAATCAGTTGAAGAAATTGTTAAAATTGATTTCGAGGAATATATATTTAGCGGTAATTATTGTTTTATCGAATGGCCTGATCTGGCCTTGTTGTTATTGCCAAAACCTTATCTGAGCATTGTCATAGATCATCAGCAAAATAATCGTTATCTTTGTGCTCAGATCATTGAGTGAAAGTAAAACGAATCATACCTGCAATAATTTTAGTTTTGTTTTTTGTGAATTGCTTTTCGCAGAAAGATTCTTTAAATAAATACCTAACTCCAAAAAAGAAGGGCTCTTTTTATTTTTCATGGGGTTATACCAGAGCATGGTTCTCTAAAAGCAACATTCACTTAAAAGATAATACAAATAAATTCCACGAAGCAACAGGAAGATATAACGATTACGATTTTACTATTTACAATGCAACAGCACACGACCGCGCAGATTTCGGATTGATAAAAGATGTGGTTAACATTACGGTTCCGCAGTTTGCTTGTCATTTAGGATATTACTTTAATAATAGAAATGATATTGGTATTGAAGTAAATTTTGATCACACTAAATATGTTGTCGATGATTGGCAAAAACTTCATATTAAAGGACAGTTCAATGGAACGAGTGTTGATAAGGATACGATTCTTGATCCAAATAATCTTTTACATTTTGAACACACGGATGGCGCCAATTTTTTGTGTTTTAATTTTTTGAAACGATGGAAGATCATTGGAGGAACCAATAAATTTAATTTAGGCTGGGTAGTAAAACCCGGTGCGGGAATTGTAATACCAAGAACAGATGTCACTTTATTTGGTGAACGTTTAAATAATAAATGGCACGTTGCAGGAGTTATTGCAGCTGTAGAAACCGGTTTGAGAATGGAATTTTTAACTTACGGTTCATTTGAATTAATGGCGAAAGGAAGCGCTGCTGATTATATGAAAGTTTTAGTATTAGGAAAAGGAAATGGAACAGCTAATCATAGCTTTTACACATTTCAGTTAACCGCGCAACTGGGATTTGTGATAGGTGGAAGAAAAGATAAAAGTAAAACGTTCGGTTATACTCCAAATCTTAAATAAAAATTAATCAGAATTTAGAAACCTGTTCCGAAGTGCGTCATTTGTTCGCGCTTCATTGGGTTAACAGTCATTACAGGAATATTGCTGATGTCAACAATATGCTGAGCAGCTGTACCGCTAAAAAATTCTTTAACGCTTAGATCAGTTTTATTCATGATCATGATAAGATCTGCTTCAATTTTGTTCGCGTATTCAACAACAGTTTCTGCAATATGATCGCTGGCAATTGATTTGTTTGTACAAGAAATATTTTTGCCTTTAATGAATTGTTTTACTTGGTGAGCATAAGCTAATAATTGATTTTCGTAAGCTAGATCGCTCGGACTAAACACCGATAAAATACGAATAGAAGCACCGAAATATTTAGCAAACTGAACAGCCATGTCAACTTTCTCGCGTGACTCGCGTGATAAGTCTAACGGTAATAATATATTCTCACAACCATCACGGTGTTCTTTACCGCGGATGGTAACGATTGGACAAGGAGCTTTACGGATCAATTTAGAAGCGCTAGCACCAAAAACATCTTTAAACTTCATATGGCTTTCTAAACCAACAACAACTAAAGTAGCTTTTAATTCTTCTGCAACGCGATCGGTTTCAGTGTAAACATCACCTTTAACGTTTAAAAACTCAACAGGAACCAAGCCTGATTCTGCTTCTGTTTGCTTAACTAATTTAGTTAATTCTTCATAGCGTTCCTGTCCGGCTTTTGAGTAAACGTGTAAAATTACCAGCTTGGAGTGGGTGTATTTTGCAAGATTATAGGATTGCTTAATTGCTAATAATGATTGTTCTGTAAAATCAATTGGAATTAATACGACGCCTCTTTCTTTAACTTGCATAAGGTTAAGTTTTTATAAGTGACAAAGGTATAAAATTTTGCGAATCTAAACGAATTGCCAATTTTTTTTGTAAAAACCATAAAAACTTACGATATTTGCACCCCAATTTAAAACTAAAAATATGGCAGTAAAGATTAGACTACAAAGACATGGTAAAAAGGATTCAGCTTTTTTCCACGTAGTAGTTGCGGATGGTCGTGCACCACGTGATGGAAAATTCATTGAAAAATTAGGCGTTTATAACCCTAGCACCAATCCTGCAACTATAGACATTGATTTTGATAAGATCCTTGACTGGGTTATGAAAGGTGCTCAACCAACTGATACTTGCAGAGCTATCTTATCCTACAAAGGTATTATGCTTAAAAAACACCTTTTAGAAGGTGTTAAAAAAGGCGCTTTAACTGAAGACCAAGCGAACCAAAAGTTCAGCAAGTGGTTAGAAGAAAAAGACGGCAAAATAGGTACGAAAAAAGACCGTTTAGCAGGCGATGAAACTAAGAAGAAAACAGCAGCTTTAAAAGCTGAAGTAGCTTCTAAAGAGGCAAAAGCAGCTAAGATTGCAGCAAAAGTTGCAGTAGTTACAGAAACTCCTGTGGTTGAAACCCCGGAGACACCGGCCGCAGAGACTACAACTGAAGATCCAGCTTAATTACAAATAAATTAAAAAAAGCTCCTGTAACTCAGGGGCTTTTTTTTCGTATAATTTACTAAAACAATTTAAATTCGATGCTTACTCTGATTGCAGATAGCGGTTCCACCAAAACAGACTGGGTTCTAATTGATCGGGAAAAGATCCTCACAAATTTAAAAACAATTGGTTTTAACCCTTATTTTCAAACCAAAGAACAAATTTCTTACCAAATAAACCTTAACCTAAAGCCTTATTTAAAAGACTATATTTCTAAGATCGAGCACGTTTATTATTATGGCGCAGGATGCTCAAATGACGAGAATTGTAAAATCGTTTTAGACGGGATCCATAATTCATTGGATCTGAAAAATATTGCCATCCATCATGACCTTTTAGCGGCAGCGCGCGCTTTATGCGGACAGGATCCGGGAATTGCATGCATTTTAGGAACCGGAAGCAACAGTTGTTTGTATGATGGGAAAAATGTGGTCGAAAATGTTCCTTCAGTCGGGTATTTATTTGGCGATCACGGTAGCGGAGCAAATATCGGTATGCGTTTTATTCAAGCTTATTTCGATAATGAAATGCCAAAGGAAATAAGAACTGCATTCGAAGCCCAAGGATATCACCGCGAAGAAATTTTGGATAACGTTTATAAGAAAGGAATGCCAAGCCGTTATTTGGCATCGGTTAGCGGTTTTGCAGCTTTAAATATTAAAGATCCTTTTGTACGCTCGCTTATAAAAAGTTGCTTCGTTGATTTTTTCAATAAACAAGTTTCTAAATACACTGATTCAAAAAAATACAAAGTTAATTCCGTCGGCTCAATAGGTTTTTTCTATAAAGATATTTTAACTGAGGTTTCCGACGAGCAAGGATATAAATTAGGTAAAGTTATTAAGTCGCCCATCGACGGACTTATTGAATATCATCAATCCGTATTGTAATGTTTTTAATAATAGCTGTTGTATCATTACTTGCATCGCTACTTACTTTTTTTTCCGGATTCGGTTTAGGAACATTATTACTTCCTGTTTTCGCATTATTTTTTGATCTGGAAACATCCTTAGCATTAACAGCGATCGTTCACTTTCTCAATAATATTTTCAAGTTTTTTTTAGTGTATAAAAACATCAACGTTAAAATTGTTTTAACTTTTGGGATTCCTTCATTGTTACTTGCGTTTTTAGGTGCATGGTTATTGAATTTTTTTACTGGCACGGTGCCATTGTTTTCTTATAGTATTAGCGGACATGCTTTTTCGGTTAGCATTGTTGGATTTATCATTGGTATTTTAATGTTGTTGTTTTCATTATGGGAAGTGATCCCATATTTTAAAAATATAAGTTTCGGAAAAAATAATTTAATATGGGGTGGGGCATTAAGCGGATTTTTTGGAGGATTATCCGGTCACCAAGGCGCATTACGCAGTGCTTTTTTAGTACGCTTAAATTTAGAAAAAGAAGTTTTTATTGGAACAGGAATTGCAATTGCTTGTTTAGTTGACATTGCACGACTAAGTATTTATTCTACGTCCATCAACAAAGAAATAATTTCCCAAAACTATCAATTACTAATTAGTGCAATTGTTGCAGCATGGATCGGTGCTTTTGCGGGAAGTAAATTGCTCAAGAAAACAACTTACGGTTTTATAAAATGGTTCGTGTTTGTTTTTATGGGCATCATTTCGCTATTGATAATTAGCGGGATCCTCAACAAATAAAATCCTTGAATTATACTTTTAATTTTTGACCAACCTGAAGAACTTTTGTTGGTTTAATGCCATTCTTTTTGCAAAGTGCATTTATTGTTGTGTGACAATGCTGAGCAATTCTTCCTAAACTATCTCCTTGTCTAACTCTATAAACTTTATAAGAATTTCCGTTTTTTGTTTTGACATAACTGATAGCACCAACATCACGGCGGTGACGAGAATGTAATGCTCTTAGATCATATTTAGTTTCAACATCTGTTTTGCGCAATGTGAATTCATATGATTTTAAATTACCTGATGCAAAATCAATAAAATCTTCGGTGTCTAATGCTTGGCCTAAATAACGCATTTCAAAATGCAAATGAGCGCCATACGATCGGCCTGTGTTTCCTCCAAGTCCTAAAAATTCACCGGCTTTAATTTTTTGGCCGGGCTCAACCAATAATTTTGATAAATGTGCGTACACAGTTTCCAGTCCGTTATCGTGACGGATAATAACAACATTCCCATAACCTTGAACATGCGATTTCGCAATACGAACCATGCCATCGAAAGCGGAAACAACTGTATCTCCGATCTCAAGATCAATATCAGTACCATAATGAGGGCGGTATCTTCTCCAGCCGAACTGACTGGTTATCATACCTTTAAAAGGCATTACGAAATTATTTTCGTTATTATTTACAAGACAAATAGAAACAGAATCCATTCGGAAACAATCAGCAAAATGGTATGGATGAACAATTGTTGTGTCCCAATTTGAGTAAAGATCGTTAGATGGGAAAAGGATCAATGTGGTATCAGGACTATCTTCCTCATTATCTATTAAAACAGTATTGTTATTGGCTGTTGTATCGGTTCGTTTAGCCTTTGCCTTCTTATCATCGCCCGGTTTATTACGGTCGTCTAAAACCCCCGCAGATACTGTTGTACAAGCGAAAACGGCTATAACTAGCGTCAAAAATAAGGTATTTGGGATGGCCTTCATTTTTCGAGTTTTGCAAAGTTTTACTATTTTACGAGAAAACCTAATTTAAAATATGCTAAAAAGCCTTAAAGTTATGAACAATTGGGTATTTTCCAATAATTTTCTAAAATAACCAACCATTTTAGATTTATGCGCGTACAGGTTGAAATATGAGTAGCAATGTGTTCAAAATCTATGTGATTTTAACATTTTAAATGTATTTTATTATTCTTATATTTACCACTTAGTGAAGCGGTATTTGTAATGAGTAAGAAAATGCGGTTCAAACGAATACAAGCTTAACTTAGTAGTTTTTAAATAACTAACATAGTATGAAAAGATTTTTTTACTTTTTAATTTTTGTTTTCACATTTTCAGCGAGTTTTTCCCAAGTACCATTTTGGACAGAAACTTTTGGTTTGGGGTGTAATCAATTACAATTAGGAAACGGAGTTAATGCCAGCGGAAATGGTCCGTGGGTTGTAACCTATATGCCCGGTTATACTCCATCAACAGGCTCTGATGAATATTATATTAGTGCAACTGAAGCAGGCATGGGTGTTGGTAATTGTGGGAATGGATGTCTTTCAACCGGACCACAAAACAGAACTTTGCATATTAGTAATTCTTCAAGCTCTGTAACTTTTTTATGTACTAGTGGTGACTGCGGTTCAATATACAACGCTGGTATTGCCTCTGATCTACGTGCAGAATCACCGGTAATTAATTGTACCGGTAAAACAAATATTATTTTAGGCTTCGAATATTTAGAAAACGGACAAGCTGCATCTGATGATGGTACAGTTTATTATTCAATAGCAGCCGGTCCTTGGACCTTCCTTGGCAATCCTGCAAAAACAACTTGCGGAAATGCTGCCTGTTCGAGTACAGTTGTGCCATGTAATGGAGCAAATCAAGGTGTTTGGTCAAGTTATACTATTGCTATGCCTGCTGCTGCAAATAATGCAGCTAACGTAAGAGTTGGTTTCCGATGGGTAAATAATGGTGATAATGTTGGTACTGATCCATCTTATGCGATTGATAATGTTACAATGAAAGTTCTCGCAACGTTTACACCAAACTTTGTTCTGCCAAGTCCTATTTGTTCCGGTGCAACAATTAGTACAACGTGTACACCAAATCCGGCAACCGTTGCACTTACAGGTTTTACATGGACTTCAAATCCGGCTGGTCCTGTTTTCACTGCGCCGAATGCTGCAGTTACAAGTATTACTTTTCCAACAGCGGGTACATTTTCAATTACAATTTTAGCGAGTGATGCCACAGGCACTGCGACAACTACTCAAACTATTTTAGTTAATCCAACTCCAACTGTTACTGTTGTTGCTTCTGCAACTGCAGTTTGTCCTGGTAGCTCTGCAACTCTTACAGCTTCCGGTGCTACAACATATTTTTGGTCGCCAAGTACAGGTTTAAGTGCAACTTCCGGTTCTGTTGTAATTGCGAATCCAAGTACATCACAAAATTATACCGTCATTGGCACAACAGGCACATGTACAAATTCAGCAACCGTAAGTATTACTGCCTTGCCATCGTTGCCGGTTATGGTCACAGGTAATTTTACGATCTGTCCGGGTGGTAGCACAACTTTAACTGCAACTGGAGCAACAAATTATTCATGGACGCCTGGAGGAACTTTAAATACTTCAAGCGGATCGGTAGTTATTGCATCTCCACTCACAAATCAAACTTATAACATTGTTGGTACAGATCCTGTTACCGGGTGTACAGGTACAACAACAGCTAATGTTATTATTGGTACTCCCTTAACAATTTCAGTTACGCCTTCATCAGCTACAACCTGTGTTGGCGCTCCTTGTATCAGTATGGTTGCTACCGGCGCAACAAATTATACATGGTCACCTACAGTGGGTCTCAATACTACTTTTGGTCCTAATGTTTGTGCCACACCAAGTACCAGTACTCAATATACTGTGTTTGGCGCGACAGGTTCGTGTACTGCAATAACTGTTGTTAATGTAACGGTCACCGCACCCCCTACATTAACAGTTACACCAACCAATACTGTGATTTGTTTTGGACAAGCGTACACTTATACTGCTTCAGGCATGGGCGCGTCCGGCACTTATACATGGGCATCCCCAATTACATTAAGTAACATTACAGGATACACCAATACAGCTAGTCCGACTGTTACTACGCAATACACTATTACCGGTCAAACGGGTGCAGGTTGTTTGTCATTACCAAAAGTAATAACCTTAACTGTTGTTCCGGTTCCAACACAAACTGTTTCTTTAACTACAAATACATTAGGTATTACAGGTAATTCAGTATGTGTAAGTAATTCTACTAACAATCCCACTCAGACCTCTATCCCAACAATTACACTTACGATCAATAATTCAACTCCGCCTGTTGGTATGTCATACAATTACACATGGACACCAAATGGCCCAGCGGTTGGTAACCCGTCGCCTTATACCGGAAATATAGGTTCTGCAATTCCTTCCACAGTTATTGCACAGCCTACGCTAGGTATATGTTCTCCTAATGCTCTTATCACTTATACTTGTCAGCTATCCTATAATAATATTCCGAGTTGTAAAAGCAAGAAAGATACTGTCACTATTCGCCTTGTTAATTGTTATCCGCCGGTTGCTAGTTTCACCACCGGTACAGCTAACGACACTATTTGTACAAAGGGTTGTATTACTTTAATGAATACATCTTGCGGAGGTCAGCCACAAACAACTTTCTGGGCTACTCCCGGAGGTAATCCTGATACAATAACAACCTCATTCCCTGTTATATGTTATAATACTCCCGGCAATTATACAGTTGCTATGACGGTAACCAATCCTTATGGCACCGAT
>JANYCL010000063.1 GCA_025360355.1 Sphingobacteriaceae bacterium | reverse complement strand
AGAGCGTTATACGCTAATAAACCGTTAGAAGCTTTTACAGCTGATACGCTCATTAAAGCACCTGCAATCATTGCGCAAGTAACTAAAGTTGATTTTTTTTCCATTTGTTTGTGTTTTTAGGTTTATATAAATATACGATGTGAACAATAAAACCTTACAAAAAAAATGTTATTTTTTTGTGATTTCTGTAATCAATTGATTCAGAGATTGTTTCTTTTGAGGGGAAAGTGTAAGCGAACTCTCATTGGCTGAGGTCCTGAAAAAAGCTTTGATCTTTTGCATTTGTGAAGCAAACCGACGGCAGTATTTACAGGTAATTTTATGAAAAGTAAGAAGAGCTTTTTCGGAAAACGACAAAGAAGCATATTCTTTTTTTCCCATAAGGTAAGTAGCATCTTTGCAGCCAAAGGTGTACCATTTATGTTTATGCTCTTCTATGTGTTCCATTACAATTTTAACCAGTTCTTTTCCAAGCAAGCTCTTATTTGCAACTTGGCTCTATGTATTATAACCCAAAAGTTAGACGAGCTTAAATTAAACTCCTTACAAACAATTTTTGAGTCAGTATCATCCAATAAACTCATCGTAAATACGCCTTTCCACTTTTCCGGAAGGTCTTTTAAGCAACCCTCCAATATCTTGTAAAATTCTTTCGAATCGTAACTGCTATCAACTTCCCCCCAATCCTTAGGTCTATTATTATTTTGCCAATCGCCGTTCTTTTCCTTATCAAAAAAGTAATCTAACGATGGGGCATCATAGGTCTGCAATTTTAAAGGTGACTCGTTTTTAGTGCTTGCTTTTTTATAATGATCAATGATCTTATTCTTAATAATACTCACTAACCATGTTTTTTCAGCGGCCTCACCTTTGTAGGAATCTCTGGCTTTTAAGGCTGATAAAAATGTATCCTGAACCAGATCTTCTGCTAATTGGTCGTCGTTTACCCTGTAATAAGCAAATTTATACAGGTAATCAGCGTATAATTCAACCCATTTATCGGGATTAAGGGTGTTTTGGCTATTTGTAACAGTATTCAATAGGATTCAAAAGTAAACAATTCCAATAAAAATCCTATCTTTGCGCCCTTAAATTAGGTACATGTCAAGTATAAAGAATATTGCAATTATTGCCCACGTTGACCACGGTAAAACTACTTTGGTTGACAAAATTTTACACACTTGTAAATTATTCCGTGATAATCAGGAAACAGGTGAATTGATCTTAGATAATAACGATCTGGAACGCGAACGTGGTATTACCATTTTGGCAAAAAACGTATCCGTTGTTTATAAAGGAACTAAAATTAACATTATTGATACCCCTGGTCACGCGGACTTTGGAGGTGAAGTTGAACGTGTGATGAACATGGCTGATGGAGTTCTATTATTAGTAGATGCTTTTGAAGGACCAATGCCTCAAACACGTTTCGTTTTACAAAAAGCCATTTCAGCAGGAAAAAAAGCTATTTTAGTTATTAATAAAGTTGATAAACCAAATTGTCGTCCTGATGAAGTTCATGATAATGTATTTGATCTATTTTTCAATCTTGAAGCTTCAGAAGATCAATTGGATTTCCCAACTGTTTACGGTTCTTCCAAGCAAGGCTGGATGGGTCCTGATTGGAAAAAACCAACTGATGGTATCACGCATTTATTAGATGTTATAGTTGATAAAATTCCTGAAGCACCAAAACGCGAAGGGACTTTACAAATACAAATTACCTCTTTAGATTATTCATCATTTATCGGTCGTATTGCTATTGGTCGTGTATTCCGCGGAACAATAAAAGAAAATATGCCGGTTAGTGTTGTAAAACGTGACGGAAAAATTCAGAAACAAAGAGTAAAAGATCTTTTTGTGTTTGATGGTTTAGGAAAAGTAAAAGTTGCAGAAGTTGTTGCCGGTGATATTTGTGCATTTACAGGAATTGAAGGTTTTGAAATTGGTGATACTGTTGCTGATTTTGATGTGCCTGAAGCAATGCCAACAATGCATATTGATGAACCAACAATGAGCATGTTGTTTACAATTAACACCTCACCATTTTTTGGTAAGGATGGAAAATATGTAACATCACGTCACTTACGCGATCGTTTATATAAGGAATTAGAGAAAAATTTAGCCATGCGCATTGAAGAAACAGGTTCACCTGATTCTTATATTGTTTTTGGACGTGGTATTTTACACTTATCAGTGTTAATTGAAACCATGCGCCGCGAAGGGTATGAATTACAAATTGGACAACCACAAGTTATCGTAAAAGAAATCGAAGGTAAAAAATGTGAACCAATTGAGGTTTTAACTATTGATGTTCCACAGGAATCTTCAAGTAAAGTTATTGACTTGGTAACACAACGTAAAGGCGATATGTTAGTAATGGAACCAAAAGGAGATCTGATCCATATCGAATTTGAAATTCCTTCCCGTGGTATTATCGGTTTACGTAATAATATTTTAACAGCAACAGCAGGTGAAGCTATTATGGCGCACCGTTTTAAATCTTTCGAACCGTGGAAAGGCGCGATCCCAAATCGTATTGCCGGTGTTTTATTAAGTAAGGACAGTGGAACATCTGTTGCTTTCAGTATTGATAAATTACAAGATAGAGGAAAATTCTTTATCGATCCGGG
>JANYCL010000122.1 GCA_025360355.1 Sphingobacteriaceae bacterium | reverse complement strand
TGTGCCATGGCACGTTCACGGTTATAACCTTCCAATTCATAGAATACATTGATGATACCACCGGCGTTAACTACAAAATCAGGAGCATAAAGAATTCCTTTATTCATTACCATTTCGCCGTGTTTTTTCTCATCAGCTAACTGATTATTAGCAGCACCACAAATAACTTTACATTTTAATCGTCCTAAAGTATCATCATTTACAGTCGCACCTAAAGCACATGGAGCATAAATATCAATATCCAGATCAAACATTTTATCAGCGGAAACTGCTTCAGCTTTATATTTCGTGACTGCATCTTTTACGCGTTCTTCACTGATATCATTCACATAAACTTTAGCGCCTTCTTTTGTTAAATGTGCAACTAAACTTTCACCAACATGTCCGATACCTTGCACCAAAACTTTTTTTCCTGCTAAACTATCGCTGCCAAAAGCTTCTTTCGCACTCGCTTTCATACTTACATAAACTCCATAAGCTGTAACAGGCGAAGGATCTCCGCTTCCACCCATATTTTCAGGTAAACCACTTACGTATTCAGTTTCCATGTGAATGATCTCCATATCACGACTGCTCATTGCAACATCTTCTGCTGTAATATATTTTCCTCCTAACCCATCAATGAATTTTCCGAAACGGCGTAATAAAGCTTCCGTTTTAATTTTTTTTGCATCACCAATTATAACAGCTTTTCCACCGCCTAAATTTAATCCGGCTACAGAAGATTTGTAAGTCATACCGCGCGATAAACGCAATACATCCGTTAAAGCTTCCATTTCGTTATTATAATTCCACATGCGTGTACCGCCCAATGAAGGACCAAGTACTGTATTGTGAATAGCAACAATTGCTTTCAAACCTGTAGCATTATCGTTACAAAAAACGATCTGCTCGTGATTGTTCAACATCATTTGCGCAATAACCGGGTTTTGTGCAAGGTTGGTTTCTTTAATATCTTTTACTTCCATAATTTGAAGAATGAGCGACAAATCTAAATGAATTTTGAACAATACAAAAAAATACTTAGGGGGAGAAAAAGGGGATTTGTCTAATAAACGTTAAACAGTTTTACTGAAGAAAAATGTCAAGACAAACAAACAGACTGAAAATAACACTGGCGATACCATTACTCGTACCAAAAGCTAGGTTAACACGGCTTAGGTCATTGGGTTTAACAATTAAGTGCTGATAGATCAGAAGTCCGATAAAAACAACTGCTCCTCCAATATAAAGCCAGGAAAAACTCCCATAGAAAAAAGCGATAATTACAATTGAAGCTGCAATTAAATGCATGAATTCAGATAATCTTAAAGCTTTAGCTTTTCCCATTAAAACAGGAATTGATTTTAAACCTTCACTTCTATCGAATTCTTCATCTTGTAAAGCAAAAATTATATCGAAACCTCCTACCCAAAAGAAAACCACAATCGAAAACAGGATCGGCAAAACATCGAAACGTTCTGTTAAAGCAAGATACGCACCAATTGGGGCAAGACTTAAGCCCAAACCCAAAATTAAATGACAAAGCGGCGTAAAACGTTTAGTAAAACTATAACCCAACACAACCAACAAAGCAACAGGCGATAAATAAAAGCATAAATGATTTATAAAAAAAGCGCAGATCATGAATAGAGTCGCACTGATCAAAGTAAAAGCAATTGCTGCATTTGGTTTTATTTGTCCGGCAGGAATTTCACGAATCGCTGTTCTTGGATTTTTTGCATCAAAAGTTCTGTCGATATATCTGTTAAATGCCATCGCTGCACTTCTTGCAAATACCATGCATCCAATTACTAAAACCAATTTTTCCCAGCTAAAAATGGCTTTACCCGAATAAATTGCCAGACAAAATCCGATGATCGCAAAAGGCAATGCAAAAACAGTATGACTGAATTTAATAAGTGATAAATATTTATTTACTGTTGTCAATTAGTGACGGAAGATCATGATCATTAAAAAAATCACAGGAAGCGAACTTAAGATCATTCCCGCGTAACCTAAAGGATATTTTTTACCTGAGAATTCGTGTTTCGCATCCAAAAAAACATTGATGCCCGATAAAATAAATCCTAAGACAGATAATAAAAGTCCAATTGGAACGGTACGCAAACTTATCAAACAACATGCAGCAAGAATACCGCACACCAAAGAAATAATACCGGAAAATTTATATAGTTTGAATAAACTCATTACTCAGCAAAAAAGTTCATCACTCTTCTTCTCAGCTTACTCGAATAAGTTTGACATTGCCAGTCGGTATAATTATTGGTAGCGTTAATGCATTTACCGAATTGTTTAATACGGTATTTCATTTCTTCCCCTAACAAATTAAATAATTCAAATGCTTCGTCCATATCTGATGCATTATCTTTTATGCGAGCGAAATGATCTTCTAAAGATTCGTCTATTACAATTTGTGGTTTTAAACCTCTGCGTAAACAAGCTAAATAATGGTCGCGGACAATGAATGATTCCTGTGAAGAATTTAAAAAACGTTCTTTAATTTCAGCAGGCATTTCATAATCATTCTCTAATTCATAATCCCACTCATCTTTGTAACGGTGCTCTAAATATAAATGCGGCGCCACAAAAACG
>JANYCL010000003.1 GCA_025360355.1 Sphingobacteriaceae bacterium | reverse complement strand
TTGATTTTCCATTGGGAAAATTTATTTGTGTGACAGGAGTGAGCGGAAGCGGTAAATCAAGTTTGATCAATGAAACTTTGTATCCAATTCTATCAGCTCACTTTTATAATGCAGAGAAAAAACCTTTAGCATACAAATCCATAACAGGAATTGATAACATTGATAAAATAATTGAGATCGATCAATCACCAATTGGAAGAACACCGCGCAGTAATCCAGCAACGTACACGAATGTTTTTGGTGAAATAAGAAATCTGTTTGCGAATTTGCCCGAAGCAAAGATCCGCGGTTATAAACCCGGAAGATTTTCTTTCAATGTAAAAGGTGGTCGCTGCGAAACTTGTGGTGGAGCGGGAGTAAAAACAATTGAAATGAATTTTTTACCGGATGTATATGTGAATTGCGATGAATGCAACGGCAAACGCTACAACCGCGAAACATTAGAAGTAAGATTCAAAGGAAAATCCATAAGCGATGTATTGAACATGACGATCGATCAGGCCTGCGAATATTTTGAAAGTATTCCTCAGATCTACCGTCAAATAAAAACATTACAAGATGTTGGTTTGGGTTATATCACGCTCGGACAACAAGCAACAACATTAAGCGGAGGCGAAGCGCAGCGTGTAAAATTAGCAACTGAATTAAGTAAACGCGATACCGGAAATACTTTTTATATTTTAGATGAACCTACAACAGGTTTGCATTTTGAAGACATCCGAATTTTACTCGAAGTATTGAACCGATTAGTCGATAACGGCAGCACTGTTTTAGTAATTGAACACAACATGGATATTATTAAAGTCGCTGATCATTTAATTGATATCGGTCCTGAAGGCGGTAGAGGCGGAGGAGAAGTTTTATTTACCGGAACGCCGGAAGAACTTATAAAAACGAAAGTAGGACACACTGCAAAGTATCTTAAGAAGGAAATGAATTAATAAAAAATACAATTGTGAAAAATATAATTTTTATTGTTTTGTTTTTTTCGTTTACAAGTTTGCTTTGTCAAACTGTAGATACCAATTATACAGATGTGAAAAGTTCTTGGTATGCAAGAACAATGCCGCTCTCTTTATATACCGGTGCAGGTAAGATAACTGATAAGATGTCGCAGAACTTTGAAGTAGGAAGATCATTTGGAGTTATAGATGTAGGAATTGTTGGTGGCCGGATCAATTTGCGTGCAGATAGTAATATTTATACTGAAGCTAGAGTTACAATGGACGCTTCTCAATATGGAATTTTTAGCAATGAGATATCTATTGGTGTTGGAGCAGTTTTTAATTCACGCACACCAATAATGTTAGAAATATCTTACACTATAATGGCGCAGATTGCAAGACGATGGGGCATTGGAATTGTAACGGGCTATTATGATTTTAGTGGCGATACAAGCGATGCCAGTAAAACAGTTTTTGGATTATTTCTCAGGTATGGTTTGCTGCGAAGTGAAAACGGCGGCTTATTGAACCGCAAAATGAGAATGCACCATCGCGGCCGGAGGTAAAGGCAGCATCTTTGTATTTTTAAGATCAATTGAATGTTCGAATCATGCTCCTGCTACATTTTTTTTAAATAAATTAAAGGCAATTTAGTTAATTAATTTTTCATCAATTTTTTTAACTGAATACCTATATATTTCTCTGATGTAATTAGCGCTCTTTGTATTCTTTTCGCATAGTAAATACTATCCATTATTTCTTTATTTTTCTCATTCAAACTTTCGTATGCTCTATCTACAAGAACTTTTTGCTGTTCAATGATATTTTTTTGCCTATTAGTAATTCTAAAGCGATTGAATATAAATATTGAGAATACAACAACCAATAATAACACTCCAATAACAGCATAAATAATGATCTGCTGCTTCTTTTTTTCTTCCGCTGTAATAACTTCTTTCGCTTCCGCTTTTATTTTCAACTCAGCCTCTTTTTTGTCTACTTCAAATTGAGTTTTAAGTTCTCCGAATTGTTTGCTGTTTTCTTCATTAAAAATGCTATCTGTGAGTTGTTTAAATTTAACATGAGCTTCATACGCTTCTTTATATTTATTAGTTTTACTATATGCTATTGCTAAGTTTTCATAAGCTAACCGTTCATCATTAATATTTCTTGTTTCTTTTGTTTTTTGTAAGGCAGAATCGCTGTATTGAATGGCAAGTTTAAAGTTTAATAATTTATTATATACAACGGCTAAATTAACATAGGAAGTCCCCATGCCGCGTTTATCGCCGATCCCTGCTCTTATTTTAAGTGATTTTAAATAATATTCCACTGCTTTTGGATAGTTAGCCAGACCACTATAAACATTTCCTATATTGGCCGTGCAAACTCCAATAGCAATTTTATCACCGGTTTTTTCCATGATTTTTAAATCCTTTAGGAAATATTCGAGAGCTTTTTGGTAATTGGATTGTGCGCCGTAAATATTTCCTATGTTACCGTAACAATACCCCATCCCTCTTGTTTCTTTAATTTCTTCAAACAAATGCATAGCTTTTAATTCGTATTCTAAAGCTTTAGGGTAGTTAGTTTGATTAATATATATAGCTCCAATATTGACATAACAATTCCCAATTCTGCTTTTATTACCGCTTTGTTCAACAAGCTTCAAGGCTTTTAAATAATTTTCCAACGATTTAGGGTAATTTCCCTTGTTCTTATAGGATATTCCAATAGTAGTTAGCGCATTGAGTTCATATTTTATTGCAGCAGCCTTTATTGCTAATTGTTTTTGTTGTTCAGCTAAAATAATTGCTGTGTCAGGATTGTTGTTTCTGAAACTCCAGGATATTTCATCCATAGCTTTTAGTCGTTCTGTATCTGCTTTGCTTTGGTTGTTGTAAATTTTCCAAAGCGAATCCATATTTTGAGCATTGCAGAATTGGATTAGTAGAAATGAGATAAAAAATATATATAATTTGTTTTTCACGTTAATTTTTTAGCAATGGTAAGTACGGGAATCGCATCTAATTTACATATATTTTTGCTTTTTCTGAATGCAAATCTACTATCTACCGTAGATTTGGGATTCTGACCGGAGTCAGAATGACGGACTTGCGTAGTTTTTAACCATACCTGTTTTAACGCCCTCCGCTTTTTTGAATGTTCCCTTACGGTTTGTTGAAAAACATTAATTTAAAACTCAAATTGCTATAAACCGTAGCAACAATTATTTTGCTATGCATTTACATTTGTGTTTTATAATTTTTGAAACATGAATAAATTGAGCACGGTCCCCAATGAAATAATAATGAACAAGATCTATTTTATAAGAGATCAAAAAGTAATGTTGGATAGGGATATAGCCAGGCTCTACGGAGTAGAAACAAAAGTACTTAAGCAATCTGTGAAACGAAACATTAGCCGGTTCCCAGATGATTTTATGTTTGAAATGAATAAGGCGGAACTTGAAAATTGGAGGTCACAATTTGTGACCTCCAAATCTGATTCGATGGGGCTAAGGTATAGTCCGTTTTGCTTTACTGAACAAGGGGTGGCAATGTTGTCAAGCATTCTAAAAAGTGAAAGGGCGATAAAAATGAATATTGAAATTATGAGGGCCTTTACCCGTTTTCGTCGCATACTCACCGAAAACACAGATCTACGATTAGCTATTGAAAAACTAGAACGGAAAAGCGACAACCATGCAAAAAATATAGAAGTATTATTTAGCTATATGGATGAGTTAGGGGATAAGCCGGATGATAAAAAGTTAGCCAATTCCGAAAAGTTGAAGTTGAGAAAATTAATTGGGTATAAAACACCTAAAAAGAAAAAACATTAAACCAACGCAAGTTTCGCATACTTCAGCAATAACTTTTTTTCACCTGTATTCATAAAATTAATAGTAGCTTTTGCTTCGGGCCAGGTGCCTTCAATATCGAGGATCTGACCTTGTCCGAATTTTTCGTGTAAAACAACATCGCCGATCTTTAAAGATTTGTTGGTTGCAATATCGACAGGTGTTGATGGATTTGTTTTTAATAAACGGGAGTTTAACGAAATTAAATTCTTCGGCGGCTGGAAATTTATTTTTGGTTCGACTTCTTTCTTTTTGAATTTGCCAAATTTTTCAAATTTCACTTCTTTGTTTCCTGTTTCATTATAACCTTTTCTGAAACCATCAAAAGTATCATCAGCAAATTCTGAATTAATTTCTTCAGGCATTTCCATGAACGCAGCATCTATCTCATCAATAAAACGACTCGGTTCGCAATACAATACATTTCCATAACGGAAACGGGTTAAAGCATAACTTAATGTTGCTTTTTTCTCGGCACGAGTAACTGCAACATAAAATAAACGGCGTTCTTCTTCAAGATCGCTTCTGTTATTTAATGATAATTGTGATGGAAATAAATTTTCTTCCAATCCTACAACATAAACATAAGGAAACTCCAAACCTTTAGCAGCGTGAATGGTCATTAAACTCACTTTATCTTTATTCTCATCATCATCCGCATCATCTGTCCCTGTGAGTAAAGTAATTTCCTGCATGAATTCATCAAGGGTTCTTATGCCGGTGTCAACTTGTTGTGAGAACATATTACTTTCATCAGTCGGCAAACTCAATTTTGTAATTTCATTCAGTTCATCTTCCTGTGGTGTGCGTTCTGTTTCTGAAAAATCTTTTATACCATTTAATAATTCCTGAATGTTTTCGTAACGGGCAACGCCTTCAACAGTTTTATCAGAATATAGATCACGCACAATCCCGGCGCTAACTAAAATATGATTTCCTAATTCAAAAGCATCTTTCAATGTTAGCATTAAGGAATATGATTTTATTGAAGTAACAAAATCTCCAATTTTTGCTGAGATTCCGGAATTGATTCCTAAGTTAAAATCTTTCAAGTTTTCTATAACCGTCCACATGCTGATATCATGTTCAGCAGCTGAGACAATTATTTTATCCACGGTAGTTTGTCCGATACCACGTGCAGGATAATTTATAATGCGTTTTAAAGATTCATCGTCATTATTATTTATTGTTAACCTGAAATACCCAAGCGCATCTTTAATTTCTTTACGCTGATAAAAAGAAACACCACCATAAATTCTGTAAGGAATATTTAAACGCCGCAACGATTCCTCAAACGAACGCGATTGTGCATTGGTTCGGTACAAAATGGCGAATTGCGAATTCATCGCCTGTTCCTGCATTTTTGTCTCGAAAATGGATTCAACAATTTTCTTTCCTTCTTCATTATCAGTTGAAGCACGAATGACTTTTATTTTTTCGCCTTCACTATTCTCTGTAAAAACGGTTTTCTTTAATTGCTCTTTATTATTTTTAATAATATGATTAGCTGCTCCGACAATTATTTTTGTGCTGCGGTAATTTTGTTCGAGTTTAAATGTTTTTAGATCAGGATAATCCTTTTCAAAATTTAAAATATTTTGAATGCTTGCTCCGCGGAAAGCGTAAATACTTTGTGCATCATCACCCACAACACAAATATTCTGAAAACGCGCCGCTAATTGTTTTATGATAACGTATTGCGAAAAGTTTGTATCCTGATACTCATCCACCAAAATATAACGGAACTTATTCTGGTATTTCAATAACATATCCGGAAAATCACGCAACAACACATTTGTATTGAACAAAAGATCATCAAAATCCATAGCCCCCGACTTAAAATTGCGTTTTTGATACGCCACATAAATTTGTCCGAGTAAAGGTTTGTGCGAAGATTGGTCTTCTGCCATCGTCACCGAATTATTATTATAAGCTGCCGGAGAAATTAATTTATTTTTCGCATCCGAGATGCGATTTAAAACCAAAGATGGTTTGTAAACTTTTTCATCCAGATTGAACTGCTTTAAAATATCTTTAATAACACTTTTGCTATCATCAGTATCGTAAATGGTAAAATTGGTTGGGTAACCTAATTTATCGGCTTCGTAACGTAATATTTTTGCGAACACCGA
>JANYCL010000490.1 GCA_025360355.1 Sphingobacteriaceae bacterium | reverse complement strand
TTGCAGGAAATATATTTTACAAATCTCCCTCTTACATTTATAAAAGTTTAGAAAATAATTACAAATTCGAATACGATTCCATCCAACTTTTCCGCCTTTACCAACAAATTTTCCCCAAGTGGGATAATAAATACCTTTTGTGTTTTCAATAGACATGGAATCACCACGTGGATTTTGTCCGACCAAAGTAAAATCGTTAAAAATTACTTTTGGAATGGAATCGTATTCGAATTTGTAATTGTTCTCTAAGCTTTTATAAATGTAGGAAGGAGATTTGTAAAATATATTTCCTGCAAACATATTTTCACTCATCTCTAAAAAATCAGAAAAGCCGCGAATGCTTTTTCCTTTCAATATTTTTTCCATACACTTTTGCCAGTTCTCGCGGTTCTCTTCCGGCTGACCGGAATGAATGAAATTGATCATTGCATTGATGTAGGTAACGAAGTAGGGATAAGGCTTTAAACGTTTTTGCAGGAATTCATTGCAAGTTTCGATAATAATTGTTTTGTAGGTACCGGAAATTTCTGCGGTCTTCCATTTTTTTGAAAATTCAAGAACATATGTTTCGGCATCTTTTTTGTTGGCGGAATTATCGTAAAAAAAATCGTTAAGCTCTTTAATGAATTTTAACGTGTCACCCGAAAATTGTGAAAGCTTTTGTGCTTTTAGCCCGGATACAGATAAAACGAAAAGAATTAATAAAGAATAAAGAGCCTTTTTTGACATACTGCCAGACAAGTTGTTTAGTGAAGATATGGACTTTGAAATTGTATTAATTTTCATAGATTCTTTATGGTTAGTCTTGGCAGCACAGGTACAAAGAGTTTTATCAAATATAAAATTATACATCCATATAGTGATGTGGATTGAATAATTTGTTAATAGATTTCTCCGAGCTTTTGACTGAGGAATCGAAAAGACAAATAAAACCGTCCTCTTTTTACCTAAATAGCTTTTTTTATTGTAGGAATTTCTTATTTTTGAAAACTCACATTTATGAAACAGATCGAGTTTTCACATACAACAGTAGAGATCAGGGATGGCGTGATATGGTTGATTTTTAAAGACAACGCAGAGATCGATGTAAAGGAAGTACGCGAACTGGTGAAGGCGGCAGAAACTCTAAGCGGCAATAAAACTTATCTTTTAATGTCGGACGTAAGAGTACACTTAACAATTACATCAGAAGCCAGAAAAGTTGCGGCTGAGAAAAAGGAAGCTCCGTTTTTAGTAGCCAATGCAGTTATTGTAAATAATCTTCCGGTGAGAGTAACTGCTAATTTTTTCAGTAGTTTTAATAAACCTTTTTTTGCTTTCAAAGTGTTTAGTGATGAAAAAAAGGCTTTAACGTGGCTCTTAAAACAAAAAAACCTGCTTTAGTTTTGATCCATTGATCGATTTTAAAAATAGTCCTTACCTGAGAATATTAATTCCTTTTTTGTTTGGAATTTTTATTTATGCTGCCAATCATTTAGATCTGAATGCTTTTTATCCGTTGACAATTTCACTGCTTGTTTTGGTTTTCCTTCATTTTAAAAATCGTAAAACAACAACAGAGAATGGTCGTTGGACTTTCGTTGCTGTTTCGGATGTGTTCTTGTTTTTATGTGGTTTGTATTGTTGTTATGTGTATGAAATAAAAAATAAGCCGGGTTATTTCGGTCATTATGTAACGACTGAGCTACAACAATGGATCGGTGAAGTAAAGGAATTACCTGTTGAGAAGGAGAAATTTTATAAGGTTGTTATGGAAGTTAATTCCTTGCAAAACAAACAACAACTTAATGGCAAAGCGATTATTTATTTTAAAAAACCTTTTGATGCAGCGCTTTTAAAACCTGGAAATAAATTAAATGTAAAAGGAGAATTTAGCACAATAAGAGAACCATTAAATCCACACGAATTTAATTATAAAGAATTTTTAGCACACAAGAATATTTATTATCAAAGTTTTGTAAGGTCGGAAAATGTGAGTTTTGTGAGTGGAGATCAGGATTTTTCACTTGTGTATTTTGGTCTGAAAATAAAGCAAAAAATAATTTCCGTTTTTAAAACAAGTAATTTAAACCCTGAGGCTGCGCAATTATGTATTGCCTTATTAACGGGTTATGATGATGAAATTGATTCAGGAACTATAAATGCTTTCGCGCATTCAGGTACATTGCATGTTCTATCGGTATCAGGTTTGCACACGGGAATTTTGTATGCTGTTCTGGTTTTTGTATTAGGATTATTTGACAAGAAGAAAAAATATAAATTACTTCATCTGATCATCATAACGATTGTATTATGGTTCTTTGTTTTGATAACGGGTTTTTCTCCTCCTGTATTGCGCGCAGTGATCATGTTAAATTTAATTGCGCTCGGAAGATTTTATTATGGGTATTCATCACAACACAGCATTAATATTCTAGCAGTTTCAGCTTTTGTTTTATTGATATTTGATCCGCTTTTGATTTATGACACAGGATTTTTATTGAGTTATGCGGCAGTTTTAGGAATTTTATGTTTTGAACCTACATTTACTGCTTTAGTTGAATCTAAATACACAATTGTAAATAAGATCTGGCAATTAACAAGTGTTTCGCTCGCAGCGCAAATTGCTACTTTACCAATTACTTTATTTTTATTTCACCAATTCCCATTATGGTTTATTTTTTCAAACTTATTGGTTATTCCATTGTGTACAATCATTATGTTTTTAGGATTTTTAATTTTAATGAAGCTGAATTTTATTGCGCCTTTAATTAATTTATGTTCATCACTTATTTTTTATTGCATTCATTTAACCGATAAAGAAGGTGTTGGTTATATTGATAGAATTGATTTTGGTTTTAACGATCTGCTTTTTCTCACTGCATTTATCATAGCCGCCGCACTTTTTATTAAACACAGAAGTTATGCATTTATAACAACTGCTACCATTTTGCTTATTTCATGGCAAACAGTTTCACTTTTCGAAGTCAGCGCTGAAAAATCTTTGGCTCACATCGGAATTTATCAGGTAAATAAACAAACCGCGATCGATCTGAAAAACAAACAGGAACTCTTTTTTTGTGAGAATTTGAAAACGAGTGATTATAATTTTCATGTAAAAAACAATCACAGCTTTTACAATTACCCGAAAATTTATGATCTGAATTATGATTATGTGAAGTCAAAAAATATGTCTTTACTAAAGATCAGCGATCCCGCACAGCAAAACCTGATCAGGTTTTTGAAACCTGATTATTTACTCATGACTAATAATATTGAATTAGACGAAATTTATTTTGCAGACAGTGGTATTAAGTTACTTATAGCTGATGGTTCAAATAATTATAAAGTAATTAAGAAAATGAGGACGCTTTGTGATAAATTTGGCATTGCATTTTATTCAACGGCCGAAAAAGGCTATTTGCAGATCAATACATGAAGTTAAGAATAGGAGATAAAGTTAGATTCCTGAACGAAACAGGAGAAGGTGTTATTACTCGTTTTGGTGATAAGCAAACTGCCTACGTTGAGTTGCCTGATGGTTTTGAAATTCCTTATGCTATTAAACATTTAGTTCCAATTCATACGGAACTCATCATAAATTCCGAAGCCGAAAATTTAGATCTGAATCCGGAGAGCGGAGTTACAGATGCAGTTTATTTTGTGATAGAACCGGATCATGAAATGCCGCTTTTAGTAAGCGATTATAATATTTATTTATTCAATTCCTCTTCTTATAATTTGATGTTTGCCTATTCAATAAAAGATGAAGCACATTTCCAAACTTTAAAACACGGAGAGATCGGCGCCTATCAGAAAATTTTATTAAAGACAGTAAAAGTTAGTTTTTTGAAAGAGTATTCTTATCATAAAATAGAATGCATCTTGTTTAAAAATGTTCATTACCGAGCACAAATTCCAATTGCAGAAACTGTTTTTATTAATCCTTCCAATTTAAATCTATCATCACTAATTAAACACGAAGAATTTAAATTACCTGTTTATGCTTTTTTAATTAAAGATGAATTTATAGTGGCCCAAAACATCCAACAAGATCTGTCGAATGAAGATATTGCCCGCTTAAAAGCTGTGAAAGAATTTAAATCTCACGACAAAATCTCAAGATCTCATAAAGAATATCAAAAGAGTCTCGAAAAAGAGGTCGATCTGCACATTGATGAATTAGTTGAGAATAATAAAGGCTTAAGCAACCACGAAATGTTATCTATCCAACTCGAACGTTTCGAAAAAGAGCTGGATAAAGCCTTTGAAAACGGAACAAAAAAAATAGTTTTTATACACGGAGTAGGAAACGGCCGCCTGAAGATGGAAATTCACAATGCCCTGAAAGCCACGTCTGGCGTGACTTTCCAGGATGCCTCCTATAAACTTTACGGCTTCGGGGCCACTCAGGTAAACATTTTATAGACTCAATATACAGTTTTGTTCGCATTATTTCTGTAACCATTTGCCAAAAATTTCGTAAATTTAAATGCAGGTTGTTCTATCGCCTTTCCGTTTAACGGGAGGGAGGAAAGTCCGGGCAACGTAGGGTGATCCGCCGTATGAAAATACGGGTGTCCCGCACAAAATGCAGGATAACAGAGAGTGCCACAGAGACAATGTAGCCCCGTAGGATCTTTGGATCCAACGGGGTGATAGTGAAAAAGTGGGGTAAGAGCCCACTGGTGTAAACAGTAATGTTTGCATTGGGTAAACCTCGGGTGTTGAAAGGCCAAATAGGTCATGGTTTTAGGGCGACCCGTTCTAATCCGCAAGGGTAGCCATGACGGGTAGGTCGCATAGATAAATGATAGAATATACTCAAACAGCAATGTTTGAAAGAAACAGAACCCGGCTTACAAACCTGCACCCGCTTCGGCGGTTTATAAAATGTACTGAACTAAACAAAGCAGATGAATAAAAAACTACTAATAGTTTTTTTCTTTTTAGCAGCATTTTTCGCTAAGGCCCAATGCCCGCAGGTGTTTGATTATCTTGGTAATTTAACTAATAAACCATATTGGATCAATTGCGCAGGAACAGGAACTGCCATTGTGAATTTCCAATCAAATACAGGATGGGGAGCTTACACAATTAATTGGGGAGATGGCTCTCCTAATACAGTCGGCGCTTCTTATGTTGGCAGTACAATTATTCCTCACACATACACAACAGCAGCAACCGATACTTTCATTGTTACTTTAATTATTCCTTCTCTTAGTTGTACTATGACCGGAATTTCTGTAATGGAAAAGCCTGTTAACGCGTCAATACAAATTCCTATAGGCGGAGTAACACAAGCTTGTGCCCCGGCAACTTTACAATTTATTAATTCAAGTACTGATGTTTCGGCAACAACAACTTTTACTTGGAATTTTGGTGATGGCTCGCCGCAAGCAGTTTTTAATTATACAAACGTCGGACAAACAATTTCACATACGTATAGCGTGGGAACCGTGAATTGTCAAACTGCCGTCACGCTCATGGCAATGAATTATTGTAGTTTTGGAAATCCAACGACTGCAAATTTTAATCCAATTCAAATTTATGATAAGGATATTGCAGCAATTACACCGGATGCATTTTTGAAATGTTTTCCGAATACAACTTTTACATTTACCAATACAACTGCACGTAATTGTTTAGCTCAGGGTAATACTTTTCAGCGACAAGAAGAATGGCATTTTGGAGATTATTGGGGAAGAGGTTACGATTCGGTTTTTGTTTGGAATCCATGGCCGCCTACAACACCACACACAATTACTTATCCGGGAATTGGAACTTATTCTATTGTATTGCGGGATAGCAACGCATGCGGTATAACTTCACAAATAATTAATGTTTCCGTTATTGCTGCGCCTGTTGCAAACTTCTTAGTACCGCCAAATCCATTATGTCAAAACTCGCCAATAACATTTACCAATACAAGTACACCCGGGTATTTTTATAAATGGGATTTTGGTATCGGTGCCGGATTTGTAAGTACGTCATACGCGCCACAAACGTTTTCTTACGCAACACCCGGAACTTATACTGTGAAGGAGGTTGTGTATTTTGGTTCCGGATGTTCGGATACTATGAAAAAAGTAATTACAATTTTACCTGCACCAACAGCGAATTTTATTCTTACGCCAACCGTCGGTTGTAATACATTATCTGCTGTATCATTTACAGATGCTTCAATAAGTGCAAATACATGGAATTGGAATTTCGGAAATGGGAATACATCAACGAGTCCAACACCACCTGCTCAAACTTATACAACAATAGGAAACAGTGTAATTACTTTAACAGTTACTGCGGCCAATTTGTGTAAGAATATTAAAACGACTACGGTTACTGTTTTCCAGAGCCCCGTCGCGGCCTTCAGTCCAACATCCGCTTGTGTAGGTTCTGTAACTACATTCACAGATCTCTCAACGGCTGCAGCAAGTAATACTATCACCAATTGGAATTGGAATTTTGGCGACGGTTCACCTAATTCTCTTCTGCAAAATCCGGTTCACACATTTACCGCAATGGGAACTTATACAGTAACATTAGCAGTTAACTCCGCAGTATGTTCAAGTACATTAACTCAAAATTTTCTGGTGAATGTAAAACCAACAGCGGCGTTTACAGTAAATCCATTATCAGGTTGCCCAACGTTAACGGTTAATTTCACTAATGGTTCTTCAAATGCAACAAGTTTCTTGTGGGATTTTGGAACTGTTCCAACATCAACATCGAACGCTACAAATCCTGTTTTTAATTATACAAACTCAACTGCAAGTACAATTACACCTACAATTACTTTGTATGCACTTACAGGAGCGGGTTGCAGCGATACAATTACGCAAGCTATAAATGTTTTTGCAAGTCCTGTTGCTTCTTTCACTTGTAATAATGCACCGGGATGTTCACCCTTAGCAGTAACTTTTACAAATACATCAACAGGTGGAATAATTAATAATTGGGATTTTGGAGATGGTAATACTTCAATTGCAACAAGTCCTGCTCATACTTATACTAATACAACTTTATTTGCAATTACTTATACTGTGCAATTAGTTGTTACAAGTCCGAATGGTTGTACAGATACAACTACCCAATTAATAACAACAAATCCAAAACCCTTATTCACGTTTACAATGATCCCTGCCAGTGGCTGTTCACCGTTAGCTGTTAATTTTCCAGCTATAGCTGGAGCGGTTACTACGAATTGGGATTTTGGTGATGGGAATACTTCAATCGCACTTAATCCAACCCACACTTTTACAAATACAGGTTTAACTAATATGACTTTCACAGTAACCTTGATCGCACAAAATGCTTTTACTTGTGTGGATACGGCTTATGGTTATCCGTTAGTATTTCCGAAACCCATTGCTAATTTTACCCGTAATCCAACGTCCGGTTGTTCGCCTTTAACAGTCAACTTTACAAATACCAGCGCATTAAATTTTGCGAATAACTGGGACTTTAATGATGGTAATTTATCTAGTGTAACAAATCCGGTGCATACTTTTACTACGAATAACAGCGCATCCAACACTGTATTTAATGTAGAGTTAATTGTAATTAGTACGAATGGCTGTAGTGATACAATTCAGAAAACGGTAACGCTTCTACCGTTGCCCAATGCTAACTTCAGTGTTGATACGCCTGCTTGCTCACCAAAAATTTTAACCTTTACAAATTTATCAATTGGTGCTAATTTTTATAATTGGGATCTTGGAAATAGTAATACATCCGTTGCAACCAACACAACACAGCAATACATAAATGCCACAGCAGGTAATCTTACTTACAGTGTTCAGTTAATTGCTACTAATGCTTCAAATTGTAAGGATACTTTAATTGTTCCTATCATTGTTCATCCGCAGCCAAATTTTTCTTTCGTGCCTACACCAACAGCAGGTTGTGCTCCGTTGAGTGTAAGTTTTCCAACTTTAGCAGGAGTGAGTAGTTATACCTGGAATTATGGCGATGGTAATACTGCCACAGGTGGCGGCGTTACACATACTTTTGTAAATGTAACTTTGTCGGATGTTACTTACACTGTTCAATTAATTGCAACCAATGCTTTCGGTTGTGCTGACACTACAACTTCTCAGGTAATGGTTTATGCGCAACCTGTTGCTAATTTTCAGGTAACGCCAACAACAGTTAATATTCCCGATGATCCAATTACATGCACAAATCTTTCAACAGGAAATGCAAGTAATTACTGGACATTTGGTGACGGCGGGAATTCGACCGCTGTTAACCCAACGCATGACTATACTTCCGAAGGAGAATATGTTGTGACATTAATTGTAACTAATGCAAAAGGATGCACGGACACATTTAGTCTGCCAACAAAAATTATTGTGCATGAAGAAGCAAGTATTCAAGTGCCAAATGCATTTACGCCAAATGCTTTAGGTTCTCCTGGACATACGTTTAATGCGAGCGATCTGAGTAACGATATTTTCCATCCTGTATTAAAAGGAATTGATAAATCATTGTACGAATTAAGTATTTTCTCACGTTGGGGTGAATTATTATTTGAAACCAAAGAAACAACTGAGGGTTGGGATGGTTATTTCAAAGGAAAAGTTTGTACACAAGATGTTTATGTATGGAAACTAAAAGCAGTTACGCTGGATGGAAAAATTATTAATAAAACCGGGGACGTTCTATTGCTGAAATAGTTTATGAATTTTTTTATCAGGATAAATATTTTTTTGTTGTTGAGCGCAAGTTTACATAGTCAGACTCCTTCACCAAAGCAAATTAACAAGCAGTTAAAGGATGCTGCTTTTTATTTTGAGGGGGAAGATTACATGAATGCCCTGACAGAATACAAGAAGGTATTACTGATGGATAAGAAAAACGAAACAGCTAATTTGAACGCGCTTATTTGCAGATTAAAAATAAGTCAGCCCGTTGATTCTGTTTTAGATTATGTTGATAAAATACAAAACTCAAAACTGCCTGAAGCCATGTATTATCTTGGTAAAGTAAATCATCAACTCAGAAATTTTGATGTGGCTGTTGATTATTTAAATAAGTACAATAACATCGATCAAAAGAAAAGGGCGATCAATACAGATGAAACTAATCACATGATTGAGATCTGCAATAATGCGAAAAAAGAAATTGCGCATCCGCATCGTTCTATTATTACAAATTTAGGTGAAGAAATAAACTCGCCTTATCCTGATTATGTTCCTGTAATTACGGCTGATGAAAGTGTAATGTATTTTACATCACGCCGCGAAGGAAGTTCCAGCAATGTAAAAGATGCTTATGGTAATTATCATGAAGATGTTTACATAAGTTACAACACTTACGGGAAATGGGGTAAACCGGAAAATATTGGCCCACCTATTAATTCTGAAACGCACGATGCATGTGTGGCATTAAGTCCTGACGGGCAGCGAATGATCGTTTACCGCACTGCAGCCGATCTGGTGACAGGAGATCTATATGTAACAAAAGCCACTCAGAGTTTTTCAGGAATGAAATGGGGCCCCTTACAAAAATATGGCAATGAAATTAATTCTCAGTTTATAGAAACCAGTGCTTGTTTTAGCAGTGACACAAGTGAAATTTATTTTAGCAGTAACCGTCCGGGCGGTTATGGTGGAAAAGATCTTTATCGCATAAAAAAATTACCTAACGGTCGTTGGGCCTTACCTTTTAATTTAGGCAAAGAAATAAACACACCTTACGATGACGATGATCCGTATTTACATCCGGATGGTATGACATTGTTTTTTAGTTCGAAAGGACATAACACCATTGGAGAATATGATGTTTTTAAATCTGTTTTAGATCAGGAGACAAATACATTTTCAAAAGCGGAGAACTTAGGTTACCCTATAAATTCTGTGAATAATGATCGTTTCTTTGTATTGAGTGGTGATGGAAAGCATGGTTATTATTCTTCAGTAAAAGAGGATAGTAAAGGTTCTTCTGATATTTATATGATCGATACTCGCTTTGGTGATAATGATCTTATTGTGAAATCAGCATTTATTTATCGTGATGGAACACCGGGAAAAGCAAAAATTACATTGCTTGATACAGAGACAAAACAAGTGGCCGGAATTTTTAGTGCAAGTGCAAAAACAGGAAAATTTGTTTTAGCATTAAACCCGTTAAAATATTATAAAGTAATTGTTGAAGAAGAAGGATTTAATACAATTGCGATGGATATAGATCCGATAGCTTTTGAAAAACAAGAAAGTGATCTAATTATTAAAATGAGCAAGAAAATTAATTGAAAAAACAGTTAAGCATACTAATTTTATTTATCTCGTCGTTCACAATGTTGGCGCAGGATCCGCAATTCACGCAATTTTACGCGGCACCGCAATATCTAAATCCTGCTTATACAGGTTTAACAATGGAACATCGGTTTGTTGCTAATTACCGTAATCAATGGCCTGGCATTCGTAAAACATATCAAACTGCAATGGCAGCGTATGATTATAATATTAGTAATGTGAGTAGCGGAATTGGTATTTTTGTTATGCAGGATGTCGCCGGAACCGCAGGAGTGAAACATATGCAGTCTGGCTTAAGTTATGCTTACCGTTTTACGATCAAGAAAACAAATGAATTACGCGCTGGTGTAAGCGTTTCATATAATCAGAAAAGTTTAGGATTTAATAAATTATTATTTAACGATCAGTTAGTAACAGGCTCGGGAACTTCATTAGATGGTACAACATACGGACAAAAAAACTTTGTGGATATTGGTGCCGGTTTATTATATACCTATAACCACCATGTACATTAATATCCATTGGCAAAGGTTCTAAACCTCCAATTAAACTAACATTTGGTCTGTTTAAATGTTTTAC
>JANYCL010000485.1 GCA_025360355.1 Sphingobacteriaceae bacterium | reverse complement strand
GGAAATCAAAACAAAACTCACCGAGAAAGTTGATTCCGAAGAAAATTTCATGGACAATCAGGAATTTTTATTAAAGATGAAAATTTCAAAACGCACCGCACAAACCTGGCGAGATGAAGGAAAGATCTCTTTTTCTCAGATAGGAAACAAGATCTATTACAAAGTTGCAGATGTTGAAGAGCTGCTACAAAAACATTATAAAAAAGCATTTAAGAAATAATTATGGCCGACATTCCACCACCACCCGATAGAAATGAACCATCTACACATGAAGGTTCAGATATTACCCGATCGAGACCGGACAGTCCGAAAGATAAATTACAAAGACTTTTGTTATCGCAGCAGCAAATTCGCGAAAACAAGGAAAAAATAATTTCATTTAGCCAGCCGATCCTTTGGCAAAAAGAAAACCCGATATTCTTTCCTAAAACAATAAATGTTATTCAGGGAAAAGCGGGTGTACATAAATCACGCTTAGCGGAAACAGTTTGCGCCGCTCTTTTAAAAACACCGGAGAGCAATCGCGATCTGTTGGATTTCAAAAGGAATATTCTTACACGCTACGCGGTGTGTTATGTTGATACAGAACGGAATCTCTCCGATCAGCTTCCGTATTCATTGCAACAAATACAATTAAAAGCAGGTTACCCAATAGAAGATCATCCTTATGGCTTCGATTATATCTCACTATTAGAATTCGCCCGTGAAGAGCGTTTTGAAATGCTAAATATGTATTTGGATCATATCCGTAAGAAATTTCCTATGCATTTATTCATCATTCTTGATGTGATCACTGATTGTGTTTTCAATTTCAACGACACAAAAGACAGCATGAAGCTCATTGATATGATGAACCAAACCATCAACCGTTACGATGTTACTTTTCTTTGTCTCATTCACGAAAATCCGGGAAGCACTGATAAGGCCCGTGGTCATCTCGGTACTGAAATATTAAACAAAGCAAGTACGGTAATTCAAATTGGTTTCGAAAAAGATTCTCGGAACCATAATACAAACCTCATCAAAATAAATTATTTAAAATGCCGAAGCTCGCGCAAGCATGATCCTTTTTTTGCAGAATACTCCGATAAAGAAAAAGGATTAGTATTAGCGGATCCAAATACAATTAAGGATGCGTTCGACAGTCGCGCACAAAAAGCGGCCCTTGATGAAACCATCGAAATTATTTCCGCCTGCTTATCCGAAGAAATGCAGAAATCTGAACTGATCGAGAAACTTTGTTTAGCAATGAATTGCAAAGAGCGCACAATAGAAACCCGTCTCAAAGCAATAATAACTCACAAATTAGTAATTCCCGATGCAAACGGCAGTGTGCACACACTTTGCAAACGTCAGGAAGGAAAGGAAGTAATTTACTTCTTATCTGATTAAATTAAAGCAATACTGTGAGTTCGTCCCGATAGCTATCGGGAGTAGCCGAGAACATTAAAGACGTTTGCAACCTTGCGCACCCCTATATATGGTTCTGCAAAACTGCAAAGGTGAAATCATAAAAAATAAAATCTGATCCAATCCATCTCTCTCTGAATGAGCAATAAAAAAGTCGCCTTGTTAGGGCGACTTTTAAGTTAATGTAAAACGATCACAACTATTTCCGAGACCTGAACAACCATTTCAGTAGCAGCGAAACTCCGAAGCTTACAACGGCTCCTATTGCTGCAAGAATAACTGTTTTTAAGATATCTGTAGAACCAATGTTCTCAATTACGGTCAAGGCCGTTCCTGTAACAGTACCTGCAATCGTTTCGCTCGCTATGGAATGATTATTACTCACTCTTAGATCTCAGAAATTTTGTGTGTGTAAAAACTCTCAGTTGTTGCGCATTTTGCGTCACAAGAATTTTCCATCTTCAATCTCAACCACTCTTCAGATCTTACATTTTCAGTGATCACTTCAGTTTTCGCGATCTTTGCGTTAGCACCAACAATGTCGATCAATTCTTTTTTGCTGTTTAAAACTCTGCCTTTGATGTCTAATTCAACATCATTAGTTTGTTCCATTGCGCCGGCAAAAGAAGAATTATAATCTACTTCCATGTTAGGTTTTCCGCAATCACTTCCATGAAAAGTAAGTGATTCTTCGATCTGACCTTTTCCACCAAATACAGTTTTTAATTTTCCTTGCGCCTCAAAAACATTTCCGTTTTGGTAGTTGGTGGCTGTAACGTTAACCGCCACTTTTAAACTTGATTTTTCTTTTTCCATTTTTTCTTTTTAATTGTTTTTATAATTCCGGCTCCATCGCTTTAAATCCTTTCAACTTAATAATTGATTCGATCAGTGTATTTGGAACCGC
>JANYCL010000450.1 GCA_025360355.1 Sphingobacteriaceae bacterium | reverse complement strand
CGCTAATAAAGGGGCGAAAGCCGGCGGAGGGAAATCCGTTGGTTTAAATATTGTTTTACCTTTTGAACAAACCCATAATTCGTTTATCGATACGGATAAGGTAATTTATTTCGATTACTTCTTTGTACGCAAAACCATTTTCTTAAAATATTCTCAGGGATTCATTGGTATGCCGGGAGGATTTGGAACAATTGATGAATTATTTGAATCGTTAACTCTTGTGCAAACGCATAAGATCGCCTCTTTTCCTGTTGTTTTAGTCGGAAAAGATTATTGGGAAGGGTTGATAGATTGGATAAAAGAGATCATGCATAAAAAAGAAAACAATATTCATCCTGAAGACATGGAACTGTTCAAGTTGGTTGATACAGCTGACGAAGCCGTGAAACACATTGTAGATTTCTATAGTAAATATCTCTTAAAACCGAATTTTTAAAGTCTATAAATAGCTCATTTTCAATAATTTATATCATTCGTTTAAAGTGATATTATGCTGATAACTCGGAAATTTAAAATTGCGGGAATAAAGAAAATTTAATATATTTGCGTTCCTAAATTAAAGAAAAAGAACATGTTAATAGTACAAGTAAAAGAAGGCGATACAATTGAGAAAGCCTTAAAAAAGTTTAAGAAGAAATTTGAAAAAACAGGTGTTGTAAAACAATTACGCGCTCGTCAAAAATTCACTAAACCTTCTATTGTTCGCCGCGAACAAATTATTAAAGCTATTTACAAGCAAAAACTTGAAACAGGCGAAATCGTAAGAGCAAAGCGTTAAGCTTTTGATCATAAATTGTATTCCTGAATTGAATTAACTAACTTCGATTCAGGAATTTTTATTTTACAACGTGCTGAATAGCTTTACCTACCAGCATTATATTCTAAAGCTTATTCAGCATGGCTGTTGATCATCTTAATAACTTCATCGATTACATCCGCCACGAAAAAAAATTATCTAAACACAGCGTCCTTTCTTATCACACCGATCTCCTTCAATTTCAATCTTTCGTTGAAAAAGAATTATCCGATCCAAACTTATTAAAAATAAACTATCTCATTGTCCGCAGTTGGGTTGCTCAGCTTATTGACAATAAAATTGCAGCACGAAGTGTGAACCGGAAATTATCAAGTCTGAAATCATTTTACAAATACCTTCTCAGAAACGATTTTATAAAAACAAATCCATTACAAAAAATTCAAGGACCAAAAACCCCAAAGAAACTTCCGGTTTTTATTGATGAGAGTAACATGGAATTGCTTTTTGCAGATATAAAATTTGAAGAAGGATTTATTGGCATTCGCGATAAACTTCTCTTAGATATCCTTTATCAAACCGGATTACGCCGGGCAGAGTTAATAAGTCTTAAAGAGCAAAGTATTGATTTGTATGACCTTACAATTAAGGTGCTTGGTAAGCGAAATAAAGAGCGGATCATTCCTATTTCTTTACCCTTAAAACGCAACCTGGAGGAGTATTTTGCAGTAAAAAAGAGTGAGGGTTTCAAGAACCCTTATTTATTCGTTAATAAAAAAGACAAAGCTTTGAACGAACCCCAAATTTATACTTTAGTGAAAAAGTATCTTTCCCAAATTACTACTCTTGGTAAAAAAAGTCCACACGTTTTACGACACACTTTCGCAACTCATTTATTAAATAATGGTGCAGATATTAATGCAGTGAAAGAATTATTAGGGCATGCTAATTTATCAGCAACACAAATTTATACACATAATACAATAGAGAAACTAAAAAAAACATACAAACAATCTCACCCCCGTTCGGGTGAATAATTAAACCCGTAGGATTCGCACAATGTTGGAGTGTGAATTCTACGTATAAAAAATCCAACGGGTTAAATAACCAAAAAAGAGGAGGACAAAATTATGAAAACCAGCATTCAGAGCGTACATTTTGACGCAGACAAAAAACTTATCGATCACATCGAAGAAAAAATTACGAAATTAAAAACATTTCACGAAGCAATTATTAGCAGCAATGTTATTTTGCGCGTAGAGAAAGGCGATAACAACCACAATAAAATAGCGGAGATAAAATTAAATGCTCCCGGACAAGAACTATTTGCTAAAAAACAATGTTCAACTTTTGAAGAAGCAGTTGATACAGCTTGTGATGCAATAAAAACGCAGATCATTAAACATAAAGAAAAACATCTTGTAAAATAGTTATTCTTACTATAATTAAACCCCTGAAGTGATCTTTGATCTACTTCAGGGGTTTTTTATTTTATTACCTTATATTTGAGGGAATAAATTTTATCTGAGTAATAATTCAAATATTTCTTTTAACGATCTGGTAAACGAAAATAAGACCCGGGTCTATAACACAGCTATCAGTTTTGTTCAGAATACAGAAGACGCCGAAGATCTGACTCAGGAAGTTTTTATTGAAGTTTATAATTCCTTATCCAAATTTAAAGAACAGTCTTCCATCTCAACCTGGATCTACCGAATAACGGTAAATAAAAGTTTGGATTTTTTAAGAAAGAAAAAACGACAAAAACGTTTTGGTTTTTTGAGTTCCTTATTTTATGAAGACAGCGGAGAAATAAAACATGATGCCGCACATTTCGATCATCCGGGAATTATTTTAGAGAACAAAGAAAAAGCGCGGTACCTTTTTGCCGCCATTGAAACTTTACCTGAAAATCAAAAAACAGCTTTTATTTTATTTAATGTTGAAGAACTTTCTCAAAAAGAGATAGCGCAGATCATGAATACAAGTCCGAAAGCTGTTGAATCGCTTATTCAGAGAGCAAGATTGGCCTTAAGGGCCAAACTTGAGATCCTGAGACGAGCTCAGGATGACAAATAATAAAAAACGAGGGATTTAATAACTTAGAACGTCTAACTAAAAAATGGAACAGAACAATTGGATAAACGAAGTACTTGAAAGTACTAAAGGCATGCAGAAAGCGGAAGCTAGTCCGTTCTTATTTGAAAAGATAAGCAATCGCATACAAAGCGGAAAAACAACGGCTCCTGTTAGATCAAATAGTATTAAATGGGCTTTTGCATCTTTTGCTGCAATCATACTTATTATAAACGTAATAGCACTATCAAATTATTCTGGTTCGGAAAATAAAAACACCGACACTACAGAATTGGTTTCAACTTTAGGTTCTGAATTAGGTTATAACTCAAATTACAATTATTAAAATGAACGATACAACAAAGATATGGAAATGGATGGTTGCATTACTTGCAGTGCTGAACATTGCACTTTTAGTAAGCCTCTGGTGCGGAAGACCACATCATAAAATGAGAGAAGGAATGCCTCATGAAATGGGAGAACGCGGTGGTCCCGGAAAGCCTTCTGATATTTTAATTCACGAATTAAATTTTTCGCCTGAACAAGCAAAACAATTTGAAGTTTTAAGAGAAGAACATCACAAAGCTGTAGAGAAATTAATGGATGAAGGTCATACTTTACGCGACAACTTTTTTGAATTACTAAAAACGGATAGTGTAAATGAACCAATGATTACGGTAAGAGCTGCTCTTATTTCAGAAAATCAAAGAGGTATTGAATTAGCAACTTTTAATCATTTTCAAAAAGTAAGAGCTATTTGTAATGCAGAACAGAAAAAACATTTTGATGAGATCATTAATGATGTTTTAAAACACATGGGTGGTCCGCATGGCCGACCTGGACAAGGTCCGCCACCTCCAATGCATTAATTACATTACATGAAACTAAGAATTGGAATAACAATTTTACTATTTATTGTTTCCATACGTCCTTACTTTTCCCAGAAAACACATTCACTAAATTTTTTACCGACTTTTGGTTCATCCGCTTTATCTCTTGATCATTATTATAAAGTTGGAGAAAAAGATAGTATTGAAATATCCGCTTTAAAATTTTATGTTTCAGGAATAGAATTATGGCAGGAGAAAAAATTAGTATTCAAAGAAAAAAAATCTTTTCATTTAGTTGATATTTTAAATAGCAAGTCATTAAACGTTTCTTTAAACCTTCCCTCTGCAATTAATTTTACTGAGATCAAATTTAATTTAGGAATTGATAGCGTTACAAATGTTTCCGGTGCAATGGGCGGCGCTTTAGATCCTACTTTAGGAATGTATTGGGCCTGGCAAAGCGGTTACATCAATTTAAAACTGGAAGGAAAAAGTAATTTGTGTAAGACAAGAAATAATGAATTTCAATTTCATTTAGGAGGATATCTATCGCCTTTTTTAGGAATGAAACAAGTGCGTGTAAAGCCGGACGAAAAGAAAACGGCCATTATTGTTTCTGGTCTTGCACAAATTACTTTTTCCTTCCAGCTTTAAATTAA
>JANYCL010000437.1 GCA_025360355.1 Sphingobacteriaceae bacterium | reverse complement strand
GTGTGACTTTTAAAAAATTATTTACATCCAGATTTCCTGACCTTAAAACATTTGAAGATCCGAATTCAGAAATATTAATTCCTTTGAAATTATTGGTGCAGCAGATCTTTTTATCAAGGTAATTTTGCAACTCACCATTTGCTTTCTTCTCCCAAAGATCCGCTTCCTGTTGTTCTGAAAATAATTTTACAATGTTCCGTTCGGTAATTAATTTGGTATCAAAATTAAGTTCGGCTTGTTTATAAAACCTCAACATTTCGGGTAACAATTCATCGATCATCCAGCTTTTTGTGAGCCGTTTAAAAACAATTGGATTCCAAATTCCCGATGCAACTTTTGAACAAGACGAAAGATCCGGTTTATCAATTACCATTACGGAATTTCCGCTTTCAATAAGTTTTAAAGCTAAAACACTGCCTGCAAGACCTTGTCCGACAACTATAAAATCAATTGGTTTAATTCGTTTTCTTTTTGGTTTTGAATCCTTTTTTCTCGCCACGGTAAGCTCCTGAGAAATAACAAATGATCCGGGCTCCTACCATTTTTTGTTCTGAAGATATATCCGCAAATAATTCTAAGCCCAAACCAACATCATATTTTATTTTATAAACGCCTTGCACGCAAATATAACCGCCCAATGCATTATGCCTGGTTACCTTAAACAAACCCGAAGTATCCGCAACTCCTGTAACAAAATAAGAATAAGACGGTCCGACAAAAGCAGCCAAATTAAATTTCTCTTTTTCATACCTGTAACCATAGCATACATGTCCCGATACGTTTGTGTTTTTAAGAAGTTCATCGCCGCTCATGAAAAAACCTATCTGAAAATACTGTTTGGTTAAATGAAATTGCAGATCAACATTTAAGCAGTTTTGATCCTTTTTTCTTATGTCGGCATAGCCCTTGCCAACTCCAAATGTTAAATAGGTATTGTAAATTCTATAACGTTTGTTATCATAAACAATTTCCGCCTTCCGGTTATAGGGCAAAGTATCCTTCTGGGCCTTACAATAGCAAAAGCTAAACGCTAAAAGTATTATAACTAACTTTTTCAATACCGCTAATTTACATACAATCAATTATATTTTAAGGTATATTTGTTGTAATTGTGAGATTTATCTTTAATATAATTATTCTTGTTGTTCTGTTTTTTGCCTCGTGTTCTTCTCCCGACACAGTAACAAATAATGCTAATTCAACAGATGTTGACTCTTCTTTTAAGTGGATTCAAGGTAAATACATTGTGATCCACGACCTTTCAGGATTTTATTATGAAGAATGGTTTAAAGTTGACAACAACAATTATAGGGGTACAGGTTATTTTTTAACCCGCGATTGTGTTGATACTATTTTAAGCATAAAAATGCGATTGATGCATGAAAAAGAAAAAACAACTCTGTTTTACGATGTTAAAGATTCTGCTGTAAATAAGGAAACTGAATTTACCTTAACTAAAGGTGAAAATAATATTTATGTTTTTGAAAATCCTTTCCGCGATTTCCCTTCTATCATGCAATATAAAATAATCGGTGATTCGGTTATTGAAGTTACTGAAAGGGGTTTTGAAAAAAATAAAGAAAAAGTGGTAGAATACAGAGCCACAAAAATAAACTAGAAAAACGCACGAACCTGCGCCCCGCCAATATGCACAATTTTCGAATTGGGCGATTTTCTTCCATCATAGTTAATACTAATTTGAATATTTCCCGTTAAGTTTCGTTGATAGCTGATGTTCCATGTGTAATTATAACCGGGCTTTAAGGCATTGAGCATTTCGTAAGCTACAGGCGAACTTTCTACATCGTTATACGAAATGGTTAAGAAATCAGTCCGCAAATTAAAACTCCCTTTTTCCGATTGATTGTAACGAACTTCCATTGCATAATCGCTCAGCAATGCTTTTTGGAAACCACCAAGACTCAAATTTTGTTTTTGAGTGTATTTATAAATTAAACTTAATCTGAATGCTGTACTTGGCTGGTAATTTAATTTTTGTTCTGTATCATAAAATTCTATTTTATAATTCCTTGCTGCAAAAAACTGAGAGTTGTATGTTTTAAAACCACCTGTACTATTACTTAAAATACTCCAAGCCTTTAAAAAGTTTAAACGGATCCTAACTTCATGTGAAAAATTATCACGCGAATCAAATCCATTTAACAACAACTGTTTGTTTTTATTATTTAGAAAAGTATAATCCATTCCGAAAACTGTAGCACTCTGATTAAAAAACACACTTTGCCGCAAAGCATAATTCGTAGATAACAACCCTGTGTCTTTTACATTACTCTTAAAAAAATTCTCATTAAAGAATTGACCATTGTCGTAAGTTTTATTATCAACCCGATAAACAGATTGGGTTGCAAAACGGCCCACAAATTTTGTAAGTCCACCGCTGGTTGATTTTAATAAGACCTGCGGTTTTAAATTAAAAGAAAAGCTTAATTGATTTTGCAAAACCTTTACATATAAATTAGTCGGCGTATAAACCCTGATGAATCTCGACTGATCGGCGAATTGTGCAATTTCAAATTCATTTAATTCTTTAATACCATTTCCGTTGTAATCGTTCCATGCGTATTGACCTTGTCCGGGTGCTACTTCTAAATAATAAAATTCTTTCTTGTTTTCTAAACCATAACCTGTTTCGTAAAATAATGTAGCAGTAATAAAACCTTTTATTAAACGCGGACTATACTCTAACCGACTCAATAAAGTATTATCAGGTTTTAAAGAAGTGCTTACAACATTTTTAAGATGTAATTCGCGATACGTAAAATATAAAGTAACGGGATGATTTTTTACGCTGTACAGACCTAATTGTAAACCTAAATTTTGCGCAAAAGTGCTGTCTTTTATATCGTTCTTGTAAGCTTGTTTATCGCGGCGCTCGCGATAAAATAATTTTATTTTGTTTTTTGTGGAATCGGAATTTGTAATGCTTGCTTCCCAATCCCAAAACTGATAAGTTCGTGATAAAAGTGTATTAGTAGTTGAAGACCTGAAAATATTATTTTCGAATTCATCACTTAAGGTTAAACGCATTTTACCAATACCTTGTGATATGGAACTTTTATGACGGTAAAATTGTGTGTTGATCGGATTGTTGTTTGTTGTTAAATAGGAGCCGTTGTAATCCGCAATAAATTTTTCCTTTGTGTATCTGCCGCCTAATTGTTGTTTATATCCCGAGAAAAAACTTCCTTCCTGAAAAGTATTAAAACCATAAATTAATTTGTAACGGTTTATTTTTTCCACTCCCAATTCAGCAAAAGCAATGTGCTGATCGGTATTAATTGCATCTACATAAGGCCTGTTCCAGTCACGTTGAAATTCTACTGTACGGAAACGTTCCACTTGCGTAAAATTTTTCTGAACGTACTCGTAATTAAAATTATAAATTGCCTTCACCGGCGATTTATCAGCAGTATCATTTTTCAAAAACTTTTTATTGTAACTTTTAAATTTATAACCATAACCCTGATCATCGTTGCTATTGTAAGGACTGAACGTATTAATATCATTTTTAGTAAACACACCCTCCATGCTTAAAGTTTGGTTCGGATTAAAAACATATTCGAAACCACCTGTTGCCATTTGATGTTGCTTTGGAGTTACCAATGGAATTACGGG
>JANYCL010000377.1 GCA_025360355.1 Sphingobacteriaceae bacterium | reverse complement strand
AAAAGAAGGAATTTACTTGAGTAGCAAGGATCTTTACTTAAATAATCCTGCAATTCAAAAAATCGTTGTCACCAAAGATTCTTCTGTTGCCGATATGATTTTCCTATCCCTGAGATCAAGTGAAACATTACTGGATAAATGTTATGCGGTCGTAGAAGGGAAAAAGATATATATCCACTTTGATGACAATAGATACAAGCTGGCAATACTTACTCATGATGGAAGACTTTTTTACGCCGATAAAAAAGATAATTCACTTCCCTCCAGAAGAAGTATAGATTTTGAGACGGGAAATTAAATTCTAACCGACACTCAACGATTCCTCCTTAAAAGGATTTCTCGGAACCCAATCACTTGGCTGAAGGAAATTAATGAATGGTTTCAATACCAAACGCGAAACTGTATTCTGTGGTTTAATATAACAAGTTAATTCCTGCGCATAAGCACCAATAGTGCTTTTTATTTCACCGGCGGTGCGACCAAGATTTAATCGCGTCTTTTTTAATGCAATGGCTTGCTCTAAAAAATTATACAACATATTTTGATAAAGGTCAATTTCTTTGTTCAACTCATAATCAAAACCAATATAATGCGCTTCTAATGTTGAGTCAGACATTTCGATACCAGAGCTAAACGCAACCATTTTTTCATTATAGTAAAACGCTGTAACACTAAATTTATTAGGGAAATTTTTCTTTAGATCTAAAAAATAAGTCTCAGGCAACTTCACCAATTTAAATTTAGCGTGATCGTACACCATTTCGTACAATTTGTAAATATTTTTATTTTCCTTTTTTAGTTCTTCAAAGTCTAATGTCTTAACCGTAATTGCCGCTGCATGTTTTAAAATTCCTTTCGCACGGTTGCGGTATTTTTTTGAGAATAATGCAATGTACTCTGCTACAGTTTTTATTTTTTCAGGAATATCTACAACCATGTTAGGTTCAACGCTAAACTCAATATATTTATCCTGACTAAAAAAACATTTTGCTTTTTTTAATAATGGTGATTCGAAATCCTTAACCATTACGGCCGATACTTTTCCTCGTAATTTTTCTCTGCTGCTTAAACGGTCGATAAGATCTTCGATTATTTTAAACTCTTCCTGTTTCGGCATTTTTTCTTTAAACAAAAAAGCATGCTCACCACTTACAATATTATTCCCGCATGTTAACAACCGCATTAACACTTCATCTTTATTATCACCAATATAACTTTCGAATAATTGCGTCCGTTTTGATTTTACTGTATTCACTTTACTCTCCAGCAATTCGCCTAACACTCCTGCCTGAAAATCTATTACCTGAAAATAGGCAATGGCATAAGGTTCCGTATGATTATAAACAATAACAAAACGCGATTGAAAATTTTTGCGTGAAATAGAATCTAATGTTTTAAGATAATTAAGATCTAAAAAAATATTTCTGTTTTGTAAAATTTCATTCCAATGATCTTTTTCTACTTCTTCAGCAGAATCAAATGTCACAAAACTCAACTCTTTTTCGAGTTTATTTTTACCATTGCTCTGGTGAAACAATTTCTCTATATTCTTACAAAAAAACATTTTCTAAAATTAGCGGTATTAGCTGTTTAAATTCCTTAAAAAAACATAAAGCGACTCAACACTCTGGTTTTCTGATTGGTTTTGTGTATCAATTATGAAATGTGCCTTTTCCGGAACATCAAACGGCGCCGATATTCCTGTAAAATTAGGGATTTCGCCTTTCATGGCCTTACCGTACAACCCTTTTACATCGCGGTTTTGACAAATTTCGAGAGAAGTTGAAATATGAACCAATTTAAATTTATCTCCCAAAATTGATTTAGCAATAGATCTTAAGTCATTTGTCGGTGTAATTAAACTGCAAATAACTATAAAACCATTGGCACATAATAGCTTAGCAATTTCGGCTGTACGCCTGATGTTTTCTTTACGGTCAGTCTCCGAAAAACTTAATCCGGCATTGATACCATTACGCAGAACATCTCCGTCTAAAACTTCACAAAGAATATTTTCTTTTTGCAGTTTCTCTTCGAGTGCATAAGCAATTGTTGATTTTCCCGCCCCTGAGAGGCCGGTCATCCATAAAACTATTGGTGTAACAGAAGGCATAATTATTCAATAAATTTACGCTTATTGAACCAAAAAAAGAATTATTTTTATGGTGATTTGCAGAATATGAAATTTGATAATAGTCCTACGGTTGACCAGGTTGGCATTGAGGAGAGAATAGCCCGTTTTAATTCACGCAGCATAAAAAAACAAAGCAAAATTCAAGGGTTAAAATTGGCCCTTAATATGATCGATCTTACTACTCTCGAAGGAAAAGATACTGAAGGAAAGGTTAGACAAATGTGTTATAAAGCCATGCACCCGGCTGATAATATTAAAGGATTGCCTACTGTTGCTGCAGTGTGTGTTTATCCGACTTATGTGAAGATCGCAAAAAAAGAATTAGGAAATTCAGGTGTTAAAGTTGCGTCCGTTGCGACAGCTTTTCCAAGCGGAAACTCAACACTTGAAATAAAAATAACCGATACAAAATTAGCAGTAAATGATGGTGCTGATGAAGTGGATATGGTAATTAGTCGCGGCGAATTTTTAGAAGGCAATTACAATTTTGTGTTTGACGAGATCGCAGCAATTAAAGAAGCGTGTGGGAAAGCGAGATTAAAAGTTATTTTAGAAACAGGAGAACTTTGTACTTTAGATAATGTTAGAAAAGCATCTGACATTGCTATTTTAGCAGGAGCAGATTTTATAAAAACATCAACGGGGAAAATTCAGCCCGCTGCAACAATGCCCGTAACTTTAGTGATGTTACATGCTATTAATGATCATTATCACAAAACAGGAAAAATGATAGGTATGAAACCTGCGGGTGGAATATCAACATCAAAAGTTGCTTTGCAATATTTGGTAATGCTGCACGAAACATTGGGAAATAAATGGTTAAGCAATGAGTGGTTTCGTTTTGGTGCAAGCAGTTTAGCGAACGATATTATTTTGCAATTAGGAAAAGAACAGATGGGCGCATATTATAGCAAAGACTACATCAGTAATGACTAACATACATGTATTAAGGAGATTCGGAAAGTAGGCAGTGGCAGTTGGCAGTAAGCAGATAAAAGAAAAATAAAATGAAGAAAGAAGAAAATATAACAAACGAATTTTTTACCGACTGGAAATATGCTCCTGCACCGGAAAGTACTGATCATATTAAATTAAAAAAGCAATACGATCTTTTTATTAACGGGAAATTTGTAAAACCCAACAGTAAAAAATATTTTGCAACCATCAATCCTGCCACCGAAGAAAAATTAGCGGAGGTTGCGGAAGCCAATGAAAAAGATGTTGATCTGGCAGTTACCTCAGCAAAGAACGCTTATGATAAAGTGTGGAAAAAAATGCCCGTTAAAGAACGCAGCAAATATATTTTCCGTATTGCACGCTTAATGCAAGAACGCGCGCGTGAATTTGCAGTAATTGAAAGTATGAATGGCGGTAAATCCATTCGCGAGAGCAGAGATGCAGATATTCCTTTAGCAGCCAATCACTTTTTTTATTACGCAGGCTGGGCCGATAAATTAGATTACGCTTTTCCCAATAAAAAACCACAGTCGCTTGGTGTAGCTGCACAAATTATTCCATGGAATTTTCCATTGTTAATGGCCGCCTGGAAAATTGCTCCTGCATTAGCAACAGGAAACACTGTTGTTTTAAAGCCTGCGGAAACTACTCCGCTCACTGCTTTAAAATTAGCAGAACTTATTCGCGACAGCGGATTGCCTGACGGTGTTGTAAATATTATTACAGGCTTCGGAAAAACAGGAGCTGCAATGGTCAATCATCCTAAAGTAAATAAAGTTGCATTTACGGGAAGTACTGATGTTGGAAAATTAATTCAGAAATCAATTGCCGGAACAAATAAAAAAGTAACTCTTGAGTTAGGTGGTAAAGCAGCGAATATTATTTTTGATGATGCACCGATCGATCAGGCTGTAGAAGGAATTGTGAACGGAATATTTTTTAATCAAGGACATGTTTGCTGCGCCGGCTCACGTTTATTTGTACAGGAAAATGTTGCAGATATTGTGATCAGTAAATTAAAACAACGTTTAGAAACTTTAATTGTTGGCGATCCTCTTGACAAAAACACCGACATTGGCGCAATTAATTCGAAAGAGCAATTAAATAAAATTAACGAGTACATTAAAATTGGTGTTGATGAAGGTGCAGAAATGTATCAAAGCAAATGTGCAATTCCTTCAAAAGGATTTTTCTGCAGACCAACTTTATTTTTACATACATCACAATCACACCGCATTGTGCAGGAAGAAATATTTGGTCCGGTTTTAGCGATACAAACTTTCCGTACCATTGAAGAAGTAATTGAAAAAGCCAATAACATTCCGTACGGACTAAGCGCCGGAGTTTGGACCGACAAAGGTTCAAAAATATTTAATCTTACGAGTAAATTACGTGCCGGTGTTGTTTGGGCTAACACATATAATAAATTCGATCCTGCTTCTCCGTTTGGCGGTTATAAAGAAAGTGGTTTTGGTCGCGAAGGCGGGTTACATGGTTTAATGCCTTATTTGAGTTTTTAGACCATGAGTAAAGAATTAAATCCATTATTACTCGATATTAATCGCCGGCTTTTTAAGCCAGTATATTTTTTATGCGGTGAAGAACCTTATTATATTGATCTGATCTCTGATAAAATTGAAGCAACTGTTTTGGATGAAAGTGAAAGAGAATTTAATCAAACTGTTGTTTACGGAAAAGACACTGATCTCGCTTCTATTTTAAGTTTAGCGAAACAATTCCCGATGATGAGCGAATATCAGGTGGTAATTGTAAAAGAAGCACAAAACATAAAAGAATTAAATAAAAGCGCTGATGCAGATGAAGAAGGAGACAGCGCTCAGGATAATAAAAAATCAAATGCTTCTGCTCAGTTCCTGCAATATATTTTAAATCCACAGCCGACAACCATTTTAGTTTTTTGTTATAAATACAAAACATTAGATAAACGCAGCGCATTGGCGAAAGCCATTACAAAGAACGCAGTGTATGTTGAGTTCTCCCAATTGTACGATAACCAAGTGCCGGATTGGATCAATAATTATGTAAAGGAAAAAAAATATGTTATTAGTCCGAAAGCATCTTTTTTAATGGCTGAATTTTTAGGTAAGGATCTTTCTAAAATTGTAAACGAAATAAATAAGCTTGTCATAAATTTAAAAGAAGGTAGCGAAATTACAGCTGAGTCTGTTCAGGATAATATCGGCATTAGTAAAGATTATAATATTTTTGAATTTCAGGATGCGCTTGCGAAAAAAGATATTTTAAAAGCAAACCGCATCATTAATTATTTTGCAGCTAACGAAAAAGAACATCATCCTGTTATGATCACGGGTTCGTTATACAATTATTTCTCTAAAATATTAAAGTATCATTTTCTTCCCGATAAAAGTAAATTCACTGCAGCAACAGCTTTAGGAGTAAATCCTTTTTTTGTAGAGGGTTATGCAAAAGCTGCATCTAATTACAACACCGGAAAATTAAAACAGGTTTTTTCTTATTTAAAAGAATGTGATCTGAAAACAAAAGGTGTAGATAACAGTGGTACGCCAAATGGCGAATTACTTAAGGAGCTCGTGTTTAAAATTCTTCATTAAGCATTGCTTTCAAATTCATAATTCATTCGAAAAATTCAGACAACCAGATTCAATCTGTCATCCTGAGCTTGCCGAAGGGCAAATTAGATTTAAAATCTTTTCCGCGGATTAAAAGGCTTAGTAGGTTTTTCTATTGTTGTTAGAACATTTTTAACCTTTGCATCATTCGATAAAACTTCAACAGCCGTTTTAATATCTGAATCCCCTTTTACAATTTGCTCTAAGCGTCCAACCTGATAATAATAACGCGATACAATTTCTTCTTCCAAAAATTGTTTTATTTCTGATCTGTATTTTATAAGGTCATCCTTCTTTTCAGATTTAACTTTTGCTACAAGCGTTTCATATTCCGACTTCATGTTAGTAAAATATTTCTCGTCTTCCGCATTCTTTTTTAACTCATCAAATGTTAATTCTGTTTCGGTTTTATAAGTATAATCTTTGTCCTTTAAATATGTGATGAATTCATCAAATTCTTTTTCGCTGAGCTGAAAATCTTTCGCGGTTGCTATTTTATCGTGCTTGAGAGCGTATTCTGTTGAGTAATTAAAAATAAGATTCTTGGTTAGTAAAGCGATCGTGACATTACTCAATTTCTGTTCTTCAGTTTTAAAATCAGGTAATACGCCTGCGCCATCATAAACGATCCGACCGCCTCTTGTTTTAAATGCTGTGATTAACGAATCAGGGACTTTCTCTACTCTTCCTTCTTCATTCCGGTGCGTATAATCTAAAGCCTGTACACAACGACCACTTGGGATATAATATTTTGCAACAGTAAGTTTTATTTGAGTATTGTATAGCAATGGTTTTGTTTGCTGCACTAAACCTTTTCCGTAAGAACGCGAACCAATTAAAACAGCTCTGTCAAAATCCTGCAACGAACCCGCTACGATCTCAGCAGCGGAAGCAGAGTTTTCATCGATTAAAACTACTATTGGCATTAAGGTATCGATAGGATTATTAACTGCAACGTATGTTTTATCCCAGTCGCTTACTTTACCTTCAGTATAAACAACCTCTTTACCTTTTTTCACAAAAAGATTTACAATATTTACCGCTTCCAATAATAAACCTCCCGGGTTACCGCGTAGATCCAAAACTAATGATTTGCAATTTTTTTCTTTCAATTTTAAAAGTGCGTCTTTCACCAACACACTGCAATTTTCTGTAAAACTGGTTAATTTAATATAACCGGTTTGGTTATTTACCATTGCTGAATAAGGCACGGCCGAAATTTTAATTTCTTCGCGCATTAAACTTATTTCAACACCAACAGTTTGTCCGGGATGAATTACTTTTATTTTCAATGGAGATCCTGCCTGACCTTTAAGCAGTGGCTTTACATCATCCGATTTTTTTCCTTTCACAACTTGTCCGTTCACTTCAATGATCTCATCGCCTGCTTTTATACCTGCGCGTTGAGCTGAAAAACCTTCGTAAGGATCAACAATAATTTTTCCGTCAATATCTGTAACTGCTGCGCCTACTCCGCCATATTCGCCGGTAGTCATGTACATAAAATCTTCAATATCGTTTTCAGTAATGTAATTTGTGTAAGGATCTAATGACTCAAGCATGGCATCAATTGCTGTTTTCATTAATTGTCCCGGTTTTGTTTCATCAACGTAAGATTCGTTTAAAACGCGGTAAAGACTAATAAAAATATCGAGATTCTTAGATACTTCGAACAGATCGGTTGGTGCAAAACTTGAAAAGAAAATTCCTATTGCTGCAGCAAGTACTATATATGTTTTTTTATTGAAAAATTTCTTCATTTAATTGTCGTGAAATCCTTACTAAAATTAAGCATTATTTTGCTTTATTACCTGCCGTCTGTAACAATTACTTAGTTAAATTACTTAAAAGTTTTGTTACGGCTTTGAAAACCATATCGTATTCTTCGGTTTTATTGCCATAATACAAAAAAGCAAGGTTTAGCTTTGTCACCCCAATTGTGGTATAAAAATCGGCTTTTTGTAATCTGTAAGCTTCGCGCATCCGACGTTTTAGTTTGTTCCTGTCGTTTGCGTGTTTAAATTTTTTTTTAGGGACCACAAACATTGCTTTTACATCGGCTTTAAGCTCCGTTTTTTGAGCAAGTGAGATCAATTTTATAGGATAAGCGCTAAACGTTTGTCCTTTTTCGAACAAGATATCTATTTGCTTTTTACTGCAAAGTCGTTCGTATTTATGAAAGGTATTGGCCAGGGTAATTTTTTAGTAAATATACATATAACACCTAAATGACGTGAAGGATTGTTATTTGCGTTTATTTTTTTACTTTTACATTCACAATTAAACAAAACTATGGGAAAAGGCGATAAACGTTCGAAACGCGGAAAGGTACACATAGGAAGCTATGGCAGAACACGTATCCGTAAAAAAGCAGCAAAAAAAGCAAATGCTGCTGCTAAAAAAGGAAAAGCAGCACCTAAAAAAGCGGCAAAAAAAGCTAAAAGCTAAAAGCTTAATAAAACAAAAAAGCCCCAACTAAAACGTCGGGGCTTTTTTATTGAAAGAATTTTCCAATTAATTTCTCTTTCCGAATAATCTTAAAAGGTATAAGAAGATATTAATGAAATCTAAATAAAGAGTTAAGGCGCCCATGATGCTCATCTTTTTAAAGGATGTACTTCCATCATCTTCAGCAGCCATGTTTTTAATCTTCTGAACATCCCAAGCTGTTAAACCTGTAAAAATGATCACACCTAAAATGCTACAAATAAAACTCATTGAATCACTATGCATGAACATGTTTATTACACTTGCAATTACAATACCTATTAAACCTATCATCAACAGACTTCCCATTTTAGTTAAGTCTGTTTTAGTAGTGTAACCGGCAACTGCCATAATAGCGAATAAAGCTACAGAGCTTAAGAATACAGTAAAGATAGAGCCTATCTGATAAACGATGAAGATGAAGCTTAAACTTATTCCTGTTACCGCCGCGTAAGCTAAGAATAAACCAATTAGAACCGGATATGATAGTTTATTGTAACCAAACGACATTAGTAAAACAAAACCGAGTGGTGCAAACATTACAACCCATGCAAGAGTTGATAATGCGTAACCGCCTTCGGCATTTTGTGTAAATAATAATTGCAATAAGCTTGGTGTGAATGCAAATAACATTGAAGCAAGTGTTGTTATCGTCAATGCAGCTGTCATCCATGCAAAAACAGTGCGCAATAAAGTGTTGCTTCCAACTACGGTTGCGTATTCGATCTTATCGATGTTTGTTTGTCTGAAATTTTGATTTTCCATTTTCTATAAATTTAATATGTAAAATTACTCATTTTTAAGCCAAAAATTTGCAAATAAAAGCTAAATAAAGAGATTTTCTTGTACTTTTGTTAGCAATGAAAGCCCTCGTTTTCACATACTTATTACTTGTATCGGCATTTTGCCTTTCCCAGGAAAACCCAAACCAATTGCAAGCAGAGTTAAAGGTGAAGCAATTGATGGAAAAAAAAGCCAGTTACAACCGCTTAAATAATGGGGAATATGATGGGTACCGAATTAAAATTCATTTTGGGGTTGACAGAGTAAAAGCACGTGAAATAAGAAGCAAGTTTCAGGTAAAGTTTGCGGATATTAATACATATGAAGATTACGATCAACCTAATTTTATTATTGTTGTCGGTGATTTCAGAACTAAAATAGAAGCTTACGAAGCCTGGAAAAAAATTCTCTCCGAATTTCCAAACAGCTTTATCATCAAAAGCAAAATAAAACCGATGAAGGTTTAATTAATGAAAGTTAGCATCATAGGCGCGGGTATGTCGGGTTTAACTGCCGGATGCTATTTACAACTAAACGGTTTTGAAACAGAAATTTTCGAGAAGCACGCCATTCCCGGTGGCTTATGTACAAGCTGGCACAAGAACGGTTACACTATTGATGGCTGCATTCACTGGATCTTAGGAAGTGATTCAGGAAGTTCCTTTAATAAAATGTGGACGGAAATTCTCGACATGAAAAAGATCGAGTTTGTGAATCATGATATCCGCATTGAAGTTGAAGTTAAAAACACAAAAGACAGACATGGTTGTAATGTATTTAAGTTATACACCAATTTAGATCGCTTGCACGAATATTTATTGGATCTCTCTCCTGAAGATAAAAAACCGATTGACGAATTAATTAAATCGATGCGCATCATGCAGAAATTTGATCTTCCGCCAATAATGGATGAACTTCCGTTTTTTCAATCGATGATCCGCGGAATAAAAATGACACGGTATCTCGAATTTTTATATTGGTTCTTAAAATTAAAAAATGAAACTAATTATACGTTTGCAAAAAAATTAAAAAGTCCGTTTTTAAGAGAGAGTTTTGAATTATTATATGATGGTAACGAAGTAAATATTTTAGTTGTTACGATGCCGCTTTCTTGTTTCGATAAAAAAAGTGCGGGTTATCCTGTTGGCGGTTCTTTAGAGTTCGCCAAAAAAGTTGAACAAAGTTATTTAGCTCTTGGCGGGAAAATTCATTACAAAACTCCTGTGAAAAAAATCTTAGTTGAAGGTGATACTGCAAAAGGTTTGTTGGTGAGAAATGATGTAAAACATTATTCAGATATAATTTTATCAGCGAGCGATTGGCATTTTACAGTGTTTGATCTGCTGGAAGGAAAATTCGTAAACAAACAAATGCTCGAATTGCGCGACTTAAAAAAACTGGAAGTGTTTTATTCAATAGTTCATTTAGGATTTGGTATTGCAGATGAACTAAAACATCAACCACATTTTTCGCGCTACCCATTAAAAGAAGATCTGATCTTACCCGACGGAACTAAATACGACCGACTTGAAGTTCACGTTTACAATTACGATAAAACCATGGCGCCCAAGGGAAAAAGTGCAGTTGTAGTTAGTTTTTATACTAAGAACGGCGATTGGTGGTTAGATCTCCGTAAAAATAACCGTCCAAAATACCGCGAAGCAAAAAAAGAATTTACTCAAAAAATAATTGATCTGTTAGATGAACGTTTAGGCGGCATAAAAGATAAATTAGAAATGAGCGACATGGCCACTCCTGCTACCGTTTTCCGTTACACAAATAATTGGAAAGGCAGCACGCAAGGCTGGTTGCCGGGAAAAAACTTATTGGCACCGAGTCCGGTTGGATTTACTTTACCGGGTTTAAAGAATTTTTATTTCAGCAGTCATTGGAATCAACCCGGCGGCGGTTTACCAATTGCCATTAAAACAGGAAGGGATGTGACTAAAGTGATCTGTAAATCTGCAGGGAAAAAGTTTAACACCTCCAAATAGTTTAATTCATTTCAGCCCTTATTTTCCGTAACTTTGTATTAGCATGCTGAAGAAAATTTTCAGAATAATATTCAAAAGTTTTTTAGTCTTTATTTGTTTATTGATTGGCTTTGCTATTTATTTTATTTTCGCGATTCAAATTTCTGAACCAAAAATTGCCGACAACTCTGCTCTGAAACAAGAACGCGTTCAACATGCAGAAAATTTTTATACAGTTGGGAATAATTGGCTAAAGAAAAGCAATAGCGGTTTATGGGAATTATATGTTGAAGGCGATGGTTTTGAAAGAGGTGCAGCTAATGGACATTTAACAAAAGAATTAGCACAATTCCAGGAAGACGCTTTCATACATCAGATACAAATACTCATTCCCAATTTAAATTATTTAAAATTTTTAAAATACTTTGTCGCTTATTTTAACCGTCATTTACCAGATAATATCATTGAAGAATATAAACAGGAAATTTATGGCATCTCGCGTTTTGCTTCTGACAAATATGATTTCGTTGGACCAAAATATCACCGCATTTTAAATTATCACGGGGCGCATGATATTGGTCATGCTTTGCAGGATAAGAATATGACCGTAGGCTGTACATCGTTTGGAGTTTGGAATGGTAAAAGTGTTGATGGGGAATTATTGATCGCCCGCAATTTTGATTTTTTTAGTGGTGATGAATTTGCGCAAAATAAAATTGTTCAATTCACAAATCCAAAATCAGGTTATAAATTCGCAACCATAACCTGGGCCGGATTTATTGGTGCAGCGAGTGGAATGAATGACAAAGGAATTAGCGTAACAATTAACGCAGCTAAAAGTCAAATACCAACTGATGCTGCTACTCCTATCGCGCTTGTGGCACGAGAAATTTTACAATATGCAAAAAACATAAACGAAGCGATCGCCATTGCGAAAAAAAGAAAAGTATTTGTATCGGAAAGCATTTTAGTCGGAAGCGGTTTTGAAAATAAAGCGATCATCATTGAGAAAACGCCATCGGATATGGATGTTTACGATGCAAATAGCAATGAAATTCTTTGTTCAAATCATTATCAGGGAAAAGAATTTGAAAATGATCTTTCTAATTTAAAGAACATTGCAGAAAGTTCTTCGCTCTACCGTAAAATGCGACTGAAACAATTATTAAATGAAAATAAAACTATCGATTATTTAAAAGCGGCTGAAATTTTACGGAATCAAAAAGGCATTAACGGAAAAAATATTGGTTTGGGTAACGAAAAAGCAATGAATCAATTAATTGCTCACCACGGCGTAATATTTAAACCTAAAAGTGGTTTAATGTGGGTCTCTACATATCCATATCAATGCGGGAAATTTATTTGTTACGATTTAAATTCTGTTTTTAAAGATCATAATAATATAGATGAAAATGCAGAAATAAATGTGGATTCATTAACAATACCTGATGACGCATTTTTAAAAACAGAAACCTATCTGGATTATGTGAGATTTAAAAAGATCAAACATTATATTCAGTTCATTACAAAAGCACCGGGATATATTTATCTGTCACCAAAATTTGAAACAGCTTTTATTATAAGTAATCCTCAAAGCTATTATACTTATGAAATATTGGGCGATTATTACAGATCTAAATTTAACTATGAAACAGCCTTTAATTATTATAAAAAAGCCCTTGTAAAAGAAATTGCCTCAGTAAAAGAGGAAAATCAAATTAAAAAAGACCTTATCTATTGTTTTAACCGCCTCCATTAAAAGGATCTACGAATAACGAATCTATACGAATATACGAATCTGTATGCCTAGTTGCTAAGCGGTTAGATTCGTATATTCGTACTAATTCGCATTCGTAGATGATGAGAAATTCATTTTTATTTTAGCAATATATTTCTTACCTTTTTCCTCTCAAAAAACCATTAATGAAGTCTTGTTTCAGGAAGATAATTTTTGTAGTCGTAACATTAGTTATGGCTTGCACTTCATTAAACGCGCAAACATTTCCCCAATCATTTGAAGGCTCTTTTCCTCCTGCAGGTTGGTATCGGAAAGATTGTGTTGGAGTTGCAAAAACATGGACCACAACTTCCACCGTAAAAACAGGAACACAAGCAGCATACGTACAATTCGAAAATGTGCCTGCCGGTCTTGCACAAAATTGGTTGATTAGTCCGTCGGTTGCGATCACACCTACAACAAATATTTTATCGTATTGGGAACGGGAAAGCTATGTGCCAAATTGGGGAAGTACTTATCATGTTCTTGTTTCCATTCTATCGCAAACCAATCTCACAACATTTACCACTGTTGCTATTTATGATGAGAACACTGTAAATCCATTAGTTTATAATAACCGTTTGATAAATTTAAGTGCTTACACCGGACAAACAGTTTACATTGCTTTTGAATTAGTGAATGATGATGGTGATGATTGGTTTTTGGATGATATCAATTTAGTTGGTGGATGCGTTAGTTCACCTTCAGCCGGAATAATTACCGGAACAAATACTACAACTTACGGAATGACTAATTCATACACCGTTTCTCCAATTACAGGAAATGTTCAATGGCTTAAAGGACTATCAGCTAACGGTCCGTGGACAGCTATTCCGAATGCAATATCAACTCCACAAAATATTACTGCATTAACCGGCGGAACATTATTTCTTACAGCAATTTCGGTTGCGACAGTTACAGGTTGTTTAAGTGATACTGCTGATGTTCCTTTGGCAGTGAATGTTTTTTTTATGGGAGATAATTCCTGTAATTCAGTTTCATTAACAGTTGGTCCTTCCTCAACTTATTATCAGTTTTTAGGTGCAACAGTTCAACCGGGAGAAGTAAAACCGCCTGCAGGAAGTTGTACCGGACAATTATCCTGGTGTGTAAATAATTTAAATAATACAAAATGGTTTAGTTTTACTGCACCTCCATCGGGTCACGTAATAATTCAGGCGCCCGATTTTGAATCACGATTAGCGGTATGGAAGTCTGCAAACTGTAATGGTGTTTTAAATGTAGCCACTGCAACTTTTGTCTGCGCCAACGATGATGATATTAATTATGCAGCGCATGGTGGTGTTCAGTATTCTTCTTATTTACATGCGGCTTGCTTAACACCTGGAAATATTTATTTTATTCAAGCTGACTCTTTCAATCCGGCTATTGCATCCGATTCAACACGCCTAATTATTACAGATGCAGGAGCACCTTTGGATGTTTCTTTCACCGGATTAAATAATTTGTATTGTATTCCGGGAGCGGGTAATTCAATATTAACTCCGACAAGTTTGGGCGGAATATTTACTCTGAATTCAAATACAACATCAATTACTTCATTTAGTCCTACAAGTGCGGGTGTTGGTACACACACGATCACTTATTCAGTAAGCGGATGTAAAACAACTTCCGTTACAACAGTTGCAAATACGCCCACCTTAACGGTTTCAACCAATTCCAATTTAATTTGTGCCGGACAAAGCGCAACATTAACTGCTACCGGAGCTACAACTTATTCTTGGAGTTCGGGACCGATTGGTTCTGTTATTGCAGTTAGTCCAACACTAACTACAACTTATACGCTTACAGGAATTACAGGAAGTTGTAGTGCGGCGGCGGCATTCACGCAATCCGTTTCTGCGTGCATTGGTATAAAAGAATTTAATTCAGCTAATTTTAATATTAGTGTTTATCCGAATCCAAGTAATAGTTTTTTTAATTTATATGCTGAGCATATTCTTGATGAAATTACTGTCACAGATCTTTTGGGTAAGGAAATTCTTACGCTTAAACCAACAAGCACCAAAACACTCATTGATCTGGAAAGATTTGATCAGGGAATTTATTTTGTTACAGTAAAATTAAATAGTAAAATAGCAGTACTTAAAATAATTAAAGAATAGATCTTATTTTTCACTTACAAAATAAGACGTTTTTATGGATCCGATCCCCGAAATAGAAAAAAAGAGTGCGCTGGAAATAAAGTTATTTCAAGAAAAAAAACTGAAAGAATTATTGACTTATGTCAATGCTAATTCTGTTTACTATAAAAATTTATTTAAAGTCAATAGTATTAATATTAGTTCAATTAACACGATTGAAGATCTGGCTAAAATTCCTGTTACAACTAAAGATGATCTGCATAAATTCAATAAAGATTTTATTTGCAGCGGTGCAAAAATAATTGATTACGTAACTACTAGTGGCACATTGGGTGATCCTTTAACTTTTGCGCTTACTAATAATGATCTTGAACGTTTAGCGTACAATGAAAATATTTCGCTTGCTTGTGCAGGAGGAACAAAGGAAGATGTTTACCAGTTAATGACAACTCTCGACCGTCGTTTCATGGCAGGACTCGCTTATTTTTTAGGAATTAAACAAATGGGTGCCGGTGTAATTAGAGTTGGTAATGGTATGCCGGAATTTCAGTGGGATACAGTTGCAAGATTAAATCCCACCATTGCAATTGCAGTTCCTTCTTTTATTTTAAAATTAATTGAGTTTGCTGAACAAAATAATATTAGTTACAAGAGTAGTTCCATCAAAAAAATTGTCTGCATTGGAGAAAGTATCCGCAACGAAGATTTTTCGTTGAACACTTTAGGAAAAAGAATTAAAGAAAAATGGGATGTTGAACTTTATAGTACTTACGCTTCCACTGAAATGGGTGCAGCATTTACCGAATGTAAAGCAGGAAAAGGCGGACATCATCATCCCGAATTATTAATTGTTGAATTTCTGGATGAAAATAACAAACCTGTAAAAAGCGGTGAAGCGGGAGAACTAACAGTTACTACGCTTGGTGTTGAAGGCATGCCATTGCTTCGTTTCAAAACAGGAGATATTTGCATTTCACATTCTGAACCTTGCAGTTGCGGAAGAACTACCATGCGTTTAAGTCCGATCATTGGACGCAAACAACAAATGATAAAATTTAAAGGAACAAGTTTGTATCCGCCTTCGCTTTATGATATTTTAAATAATGTTTCATATGTAAAAAATTACATTGTAGAAGTTCACACTAACGATATTGGAACAGATGAAATAAGTATCACTATAGGAGTAAATGATCCGCCCGTGAATTTTGAAAAAGAATTAAAAGATCATTTCAGAGCTAAATTGCGCGTAGCACCAAATATTAAAACTGATACCCCGGAAAACATTAGTAAGTTGCAATTACCGGAAATGAGCCGAAAAGCAATTACTTTTTTTGACAGGAGAAAAACAATCTAGTATGATGAAGCCCTTTGCGGTTGAAAAACCGTTACATATGTCTGATTTTGCTCTGGAATTTAATTTTGAGGAGCTGAGACCATATTATGATAGCGAAACCGCTGAGGTGATGAAACGGATGGCAAAGGATCCACAGTATTTTCAACTAGTATCTTATCTATGGCCCGGAATTACGTTGGAAGAAGCTGTTTTAAAAGCGCACAACACAAGATCTATCTGCGATTTCCAAACCAATTATATGTCGTACGCGATATGGAGTATTGCAAAAGCAAGTTCAACTAGTTTAACCTGGAGTGGTTTTGAAAATATAAACAAGGATGGTTCCTATATGTTTATTGCAAATCATCGCGATATTTTATTGGACAGTGCATTGCTTCAAATTATTTTAGAGAAAGAAGAATTTGCGACTTCCGAAATTACTTTTGGTTCCAATTTAAAAGAAGAAGGTTTTATTACAGATTTCGGAAGAATGAACCGGATGTTTACAGTGAAACGCGAAGGTACTGCAAAAGAATTGTATGATATTTCACGTCAGCTCAGTGCATACATCCGCCATACACTCATTGATAAAAAAACGAGTGTTTGGATCGCACAGCGAAATGGCAGAACAAAAGATGGCAGTGATCAAACACAAACCGGTTTATTAAAAATGCTGGGAATGAGCGGCGGAAAAGATTTTTTGCAGAATTTTTCTCAACTTAATATCGTTCCACTAACGATCAGTTATGAGTACGAGCCTTGCGATCATTTAAAGACACAGGAACTTTATTTGTCTACTTTGCACAGCAAATACGTTAAAGCACCCGGTGAAGATCTAAGCAGTATTATTATTGGCATTAAGCAGCCAAAAGGTAAAATACATTTGTCGGTTGGAAAACCAATTCAGGAAGAACTCATTGAAATAAATAAATCGAACAACGATAATGAGAAAATAAAATTATTGGCTAATTTAATTGATACAAAGATCCGTAGTGCCTATAAATTAAATGCGGTAAATTATATTGCTTACGATCTGATCCACCAAACAACTATTTTTTCCACCAATTACAATAGTGCAGAAAAAGAATTATTTATAAGATACGTAAACGAAAAAGTAGAAACACTTGATGGTGAAACAGATGTTTTAAAAACTATTTTTTTAAAAATGTACGCGGCACCTCTTTCTAATAAATTAAACGTTTAGCTTAAAATAAAAGCAATCCTACCTTAACAAAAACATTAACACGGTTTACCTCTCGCACACGGCGTTTTGAAGTCCTTTCAAAATAATTTAAATTGGTAATTTGTGTCCCATCAAAAATATTTGCATTCTCTGAAACGGCATCCCATAATGTAAAGCTAAGTGAAATTACCTGAACATTTATTCCGTAATCTAAAGTTACCCTATTGCCAAAGATCCTGCTTCTTCCCCAACCTAGTAAAAGATCGCCTCTTAAAAAAAACTGATCTTGCGGACCAAAATCATTTACGGTGACAGATGAGTAAGTTCCTGTATTAGAATTATAAACATCCCCAAATTCTACTTTCATGCTGCTTGGATCGTAAGAACATTTAAAAGAATTAATAGTGGGTCCAAATAAAAAGTATCTTCCCCATGGTGCAACGTAGCGCTTATTAAAAATTTTAAAGTACAGTGCGTAATTGAATCCTGTGATCTGAGAAAAACCCGCTGGGGATTTCTGCTGTGAATTTGTATATCCGTTTGCGTATGAAGTTACATATGCTTCTGCTGCGTTATCGTAAGTTGTTTTATAATATTTAAATGAAAAACCTACACTCGCTCTTTTTTTAAATGCAAACTCCAAAAAACCTTCATGCATTGAATTGAAAGCTATATCTCCTCCAGTTGCATTTCCTCTTCCAATAATAGATGCTTCTGAAGCATTTGAACCCACTATGGCAGGACTAAAATAAAAACCATAACCGGCAGTAACGCGTTTTCCCATATAGCCCGGACCTAATTGCGAATATAGTTTGCCGCTGCATAAAATTAAAATTATATATACTTTAAAATATTTCAAGATTAGCCATTTTTTAATTCGTAAAACATTTGATACACTTTTGCGTTGATCAGATCTTTATTTGGTTTTCCTCTAAACACTTCCTGCTTTAAATAAACCATTTTATTGGTTCTTAGATCGTAAATGGCGGCGTAAAACACAGTGTATTTTTTTTTCCCTTTTATAAATCCTATCCCCGTTTTAAGAATGTGTGTAGTGCCGTATTTTGAAGTTATTTTTTTAATTTCATCAATACTAAAGATCGGAACAGCTCCATAAGTATTCTCATGCGCGTCAAAGCGCTCATACATCCAATCATTAATTACAGAATAATCATTCATCTTGTCAACATCACTTGAAGTAAGTAATCCTGGGTCTAGAGTAACTAATTCAAAGTTTTGTTTGCTTGCGCAAGAATTAATGGTGTTAATTAATATTTCTTGTTTCTCATCAGCCTCAAAGTTTGTTAATTCATTTTCATTCTTATCAATTATAACATAAAAGGGTTCTAATGTAATTACTTTACTCACTTTTTCCATCTCTTTAAAGCGCGTTCCTTTTTTCATGCTTTTTGCACTGGTGTAACTGCGCGGCCTGTAATCACTGAATCCGCTGCTTTGACTTGAGGTTGGGCCAGCTGTAGGGAATTTTTTAGTGAACTCTTTATCGTTCATGAATAGATCAACGAATGCGTCCTTATAATAAGCAGTGTCGTAATTTTTAAAACTATTTTCTTTCTGTAAATTCGCAATTAATTCTGTTTTTGATTTTGGTACTATTGTATCTTTTACGACTTTTATTGTGTCAGCTTTTTTTGAGAACCGCACAAAATCCACGATTCCCCAAGGAGTTCTTGACATAACTTTAAACAAACTATCCGACAAATTATTCAGAAGCGAATCGGCCGGAAATTTTTTATGAGCCCTATAGGTATAATTAAGTGCAACAACCGCCCATTCGTTCTCCGGCATTTTTTCTATCAGATGATAGATCTGCTGCGGGAAACTCTCTACTTTAGTGTAAGACAAAATTCCTTCATCCATATACGAATCACTTCCGTATCTAAGATCACCTTTCTTGTACATTGTAATGGCATACAAACATTTTGAAATTACTTCAGCTAAGAATTGATTGTCGGGATATTTTTCGCGTAGAATATATGCAGCATAAAGCGCATTCGGATAATCGCGGTTCTTAAGATACAAACGGCACGATTCGAAGCGGGCAAGATCTCTTATGTATTTAAATTCTGTTTCGCTGGTAGCATTATCCACACGACCTGCATTACTCCTGGCTTTAATTAATTCAGAGATCGCAACTTTGCGTTTAGCGGTATTAGGGTGTGTGCTTTTTGTGTCGTCATCGTCAGCGTTATTACGTATGGAAGAAACATCCTTTAAAAAATAACCCACGGGGAATTTTAAATTTTCTGTTTCTAAAAATGTTTTTTTGAATTCCGTTAATTCAAAAGGAAGATGTGCGTATTGCAGAACATCAAATGCTTTTTGTGCCTGAGTATAATTATAATTTGTAGTTTCAAATAATTTGAAGCCTTCCAGATCGGCTTCGCTTTCATGTTCTTTTGAGTACTGGCACTTCTCTATTAAAACATCGCTTTCGTTTTTTCCTTCATAAACTTCCTTTTCCAGTTTTTTATTTTTCACATAGCCCTGAATATTGTGGTGTTTAGTATAATGCGATATTTCATGACAAAGAATATAAGCTAACTGGGCTTCTGTTTCCGCTTGTGCAATTAAACCAACATCAAAAAAGATAAACCCTTTATCATAACTGTAAGCATTAACTACCGTTGATTTTAAAGTGAAAATGTTTAATTTATTTTTTAAAGCTGCATCATTACTTAAAACCACATCTTTTAATTTATTAAGGTACTTTGTGATCTCATCATTAATTAATGTATTGCCACTTTTTATAATTTTCTCGATTTCGTAATTCGCCTCCGTTAAATAAATTGTTTTAAGGGCTTTGTCGTTTTCCTTGCCTTTATTTAATTCTGTGATCTCGGTCTTAATAATGTTTCTTACATTCTGTGTAAATATTTCAGGTAAAACGCCCACAGATTTTAAAGGCGTGAAATTTTCTTTAAGGTTTTGCTGACAGAACAAACCGTTGCTTATAATGCTGAAAAAGAAAAAAAGTTTACAAACTTTCATACTAATAACTTATAAAAAAACTCCCGTAGTTTGTACGGGAGTTTTTATTTTTAATATATGCTTAATCAAATTTAATTGTAGCAAAGCGATCTCTTCCTCCATCTTCAGTGTAGATGTAGATCGTGTTATCTTTTCCAGGAACAAATATTTCGCAATCCGATGGTGGAACAAATTGCAAATTCCTTTCCTGGATCGGTGCAAAACAATAATCTTCGTTTTTCATTAATACAACACGGTTGGTTACTTTTCCGGTTGACAATGAAACTACATTACAAACAAAATTCGATCCGTGTATTCCTCTCACTGTTTTTAGATCACTAGGTTCAAAATCTGCTTTAGCATAACGTTCAATATTTTTAGGATGATCATCGTTAAGTATGTATAGATTTTTTGTAGTAGCGACAGCGATATACTGTTTAAACACGTGAGCCACATTAGCAAGTACCATTGCATTCCGTAATGGAGAATTAGTGATCCATTCGAATTCGCCCTTAGCGTTTAATTTACCAATAATTACATCCTGATATTCATACGTCCAATTACCATTGCTTGTGCCGAATCCACCGCCGTAACCGCTATTGCTGCTTCTCACAAATTGCTCACTGTATTGCTCGCCAACGTAATAAGTTGCATCACCAACAGGTAAAATATAATCTAATTTATATTTAAAATATCTTGATCTTCTTGCATTTGATTCAAGCGCTGTTAACATTTTATCATCGAAAAATTTAAATGTTTTTGCAGCAATGCTATTAGATGTAAGATTTACTTTGAAACTAAAGATCCCGCATTTTACAAGGTCTCTTCCTTTTCTTTCGATCACATCTTTTAAGAAACCACCTACAACAATTTCATTATCGTTTGTTTTTAAAAATTCAATATCGCCAACCAGATAATCATCATCAAAAGTTAATTCCAATTGCTTTTCTTTTTGATCTCCCGAGTTTAATGTAAACAAATTTAAACGGTAGCGTTTTTCTTTATCGTTAGAAGTTTTAGCTAAACCATTATATCCCCAATAAATATTATCCTTATCATCAAGATATAATCCGATAAATCCTAAACCTTCAACATCTCCTTTTAAACCTCCTCCAAAAAATGCCGCACCGATCATATCACCAACATCAATACCACCGCCGCTATGCAATTTTTGCTCTACAGTTTTTGTCCATATCTTTTTCATTCCAACTGCATCCATTAAAATAAAATCAGTTTTATACTTATCTGTTTTATTTGCTTTGTGCGAAGCCTTAATGATGAATTTTGTTGCACTTGGATTAGGGAAAATATCAAAATCAACAAACTCATAATGATCTGCTGAAACAACTAAAATTTCCTTTAATTGATCGGAAACAACTCCTGCCGAGGAAACAGTTTGAAAAAATAAGGTCATTTTATCCGCTTTCTTGTCATACTGCCTTCTGAAAATAAATACATTTCCTTGCGCATATTCAACATCTTCAATTTTAATATTGCCTTCTTCCCCTAAGTTTATTTCTTTTGAGAATTCCGGCTTAAGCGACTTTTTGTTGTATTTTTCAACGAAGAATGAAGTCCCTCTTCCTTTACTTCTAATTCTATAACAATAAAAACTGTTATCGTCTCCGCCTAACATACGGTTCATTTTATTGTCCCTGTCGTTATCCAACTCAGGACCATTGTTTAATTGCACCTGTGCAAAATCAGACATGCAATAAAAAAGCATGGCTGTAATAAATAATTTGGTTTTCATATTGGGGGTTTTTTTTATAAATATAATGCTTTTAAAATACTAAACAATATTTAGTTTTTTAATAAAAATGTCGCTCAAAATGCTGTTTTTAACCCAGCTTTTTTACATTTGTATATAATATAAACCTCATATGAAAAGATATTTGATAGGCTGCCTGATGGCTTTATCCTTACTGACCAACGCACAGGATAAAAAGAAAAATATTGACCCTAAATACGTGTTTTGTTATAAGCAGGTATCCTTAGAAACGGATGATTATAAAATTTATATTGACGATGCTGTTAATGAAAACACATACTCAAAGTTTAAGATCCGGATCTTTAATAAGACCAACGATTACCTGATCTTTAAACCAACCGATGTGACTTTTAAGTTCGGCACACAGGAATTAGTCTCTAAGGATAAACAATTCGTTATTTTACCCAATGAAGAAGGCGGGAAAGTGATTGATGTAAAAGGCACCGGTTTACAAGAAGAAAAATTTATGGTTGAAATTAAAAACGTTTATAAAGTTTCTGCCAATTCCCCTTCGGTAAAATGCGAAGATCTTACAATACCTATTGCCAATAAAGAATTTAGCGCCGGTGGTTTTAAATGTGAACTTAAAAAATCAGATCTAAACACTGATAAAAGCAATTTTAAGTTTGAGTGCAGTTATGCGGGCGATGCCATTGGTATTTTAGCACCTAATAAATGTGTTGCCATTATGCCTAAAGGACAAGAAAGTCCAAACATTAATCGTAACAAAGGTACTTTACTTGAAAAAGGCAAGAACTATGATTTTACTGTTGAGATAAAAGAAATAAAAGGCGGCGGAGATATGCAAAAATTACCTTTTAAATTAGTTTGGAGTGAAACATTTAAGGAATCGAAAGTTGAACTTTTAAAAGGCGGTAAATTAAATATGGAATTAGATCAGACTAAAACTGCTGAGAAGAATCAGTAATTATTTTATAGTAGCGGCCAATTGAAATAATTTTCCCTCTTCAAAATAATTTGCCATTAGTTGAATTCCCATTGGTAAACCATTGCTATGTTTGCCACATGGAACAGAAATTGCAGGGATGCCCGCAATATTTGCCTGAACTGTAAAAATATCTTCTAAATACATTTTGATCGGGTCAGTACTGTTTTTTCCAAATTCAAA
>JANYCL010000282.1 GCA_025360355.1 Sphingobacteriaceae bacterium | reverse complement strand
CAAAATTTTCATTTTAAATTCTGTTTTTAGATTGTGAAAAAAATTAGACTTTATTGAACGGTTTAATTAATTCATTTTTAAAAATATTTATTATGAAAAATTTCATTTTAATTTTAGGAGCAATGGCTCTGCTTGCTTCTTGCAAGGTTGTACCTGCAGGATACAAAGGTGTTAGAGTATATTTATTAGGAAGAAAGAACGGACAGGATACGAAAGTATTGGATATGGGCCGCTATCGTGTTGGACCTAATAAAAAGATCTATTTATTTCCAACGTTTCAACAAAATTTTACTTGGGGACATGAGAACGGATATCCTTCCGCTAGTCCTCATGATCCGTTCTTATTTCAAAGTAAAGAAGGAATTAATGTTTCTGTTGATCTGGGAATTAGTTTCCATATCGTTCCTGATAGTGTAAAAGCTGTATTTATGAAATGGCGGAAAGACATCAATTACATTGCGAATGTTTATTTCGATAATCTCATTCATGATGCATTAATTCATGTTGCATCTAATATGGCTATCGAAGATATTTATGGTCCGAAAAAACAGATCTTAGTAAATAAAGTAGATAGTATCCTTGAGAGGGAGGTAAATCCATACGGAATAATTGTTGACAGAATATTTATTACTGATGATTTTAAGTTACCTGCCGTTATTGTAAATGCAATTAATGCCAAAATGGAAGCCACGCAGATCGCGCAGCAAAGGGAAAACGAATTAAGAGAAGTTGAAGCCGAAGCCAACAAAAAAGTCGCAACTGCCAAAGGAGAATCGGAAAGTAAATTGGTTAGAGAGAAAATGCAAAACGAAATTAATATTTTGTATGCTAATGCGCAGGCTCAAATTATTATCACGCAAGCTAAATCACAAGCTGAATCCATGGTTATACAAGCTAAATCTCAGAGTGATGCGAACAAGATGATTCAAACTTCACTAAATGATAATCTGATCGAAGTAAAAAAGATCGAGAAATGGGATGGTCATTTGCCAACCTATACCGGAAGTTTAAATCCGAATATTACATTACCAAGATAAGTTATTTCAAAAAAAACAGACTTGCAATATACCGCAAGTCTGTTTTAAAAAATTGATTTATTATTTATTCTACGATCACCTTAAGGTTTTTGTATTTTCCATTCATGTTTAACAAAACGTTATACATTCCTTTTCCATAATTGCTTAGATCAATATTTATAGACGATCTGTTCTGCGGAATGAATTTGATCAATTGCCCTATTCCATTATAAATACTAATATCAAAACTCTCTGTCACATTTGCTTTTATAATAAATTGTCCACTGTTTGGGTTTGGAATAATTTCTAATTGCCCTGCGAATTCATTTACCGAATTAATTCCGGCACAAGTAGAAACAGACACAGTAATCATTGAAATATTGCTACAATTTGTTGTAGCTGTTCCCGTAACGCTATAAGTTGTAGAAACGGTTGGTGAAGATGCAATTGGATTTCCTGTAACACTACCGGGCATCCATGTATAACTTGATGCGCCGTTTGCTGTTAAAGTAACCGTTTGTCCTGTACACATTATACTTGAACTTGATGTTGCACTTACGGCAGGAGAAGCGCTAATTGTTACTGACTTCACTACTGAGTTAGTTCCGCTTGCATTAGTTGCAATTAATGTTGCAGAATAAACACCATTTGCTGCGTAAGTTACACTTGGGCTTTGTAAAGTTGATGTAGCAGGACTTGCGCCCGGCATATTCCAACTCCAGGAAGTTGGCGTGTTAGTTGTAACATCTGTAAATGTTGTTGCAATTCCCTGACAAATGCCTGCAGCAACATTAAAATTTACAACAGGTTTAAAAACATTTGCGCCTAAAATAAAAACGCCATTTTGCATATCTAAAGCTAGTATTAAACCACTTTTAAAATACGGATACGCGCCCCAATTTCCATTCTCAGGATCCGAACCATAATTGCCTGCTAAATTTGAGCCTCCCTGAGGATATGTATCAAAATATCCAAGTAAGGTTGGTGAAAACGGATTTGAAATATCATATAAATTCAATCCATCTTCATAACAAGAAATAAAAGCATATTTATTCCCGATTATGTAAGGATTGTGTCCTGTAAAACCTGAATAAGTATTCGGACGGAATAAAGCTGAAATAGTGATGTTACTTAAATTACTTACATCTGCTACTTTCATTCGGAGTCCTGATGGAACTTCGTCACAAAAAATAAGAGTTTTTCCATCTTGCGTCCATGAACTGCTGTGATTATAACCCGCATCAGGGTAACCTGTAAGCGAACCAAGCAAACTAAAAGTATTAGTTGCCATAAATTTGTAAACGCGCATTCCTGCATTTCCACAATGTGCGAAAACTGTATCATGACGAACATTCATATCGTGAACGTAAGAAACAGAAGGATCATCCTGACTTAAAGTTCTCAGCAAAAGAGGCGCCGTAGGTGTTGCAAGACTGTAAACACGCATGTTTGCATTTCCGCTTCCTGAAAAAGTAATTCCGGAAACATACATTTTATTTCCATCAATATCTATCTGGTGTGCTCTTTCGAAATAAGTTGTTTTACCATCATAAACAACATGAACTGAATCCGGAAGGTATTGCATATCGATGATCTGAAAACTATTCGGAGCGGGATCATCTCCTACAACATAACAATAATTCTGGTACGTATGCATCTCGCGCCAAATGCAAGCACTGGGATGTGCGCCTTTCACATAATCACAAACTGTAGGAGTTGCGGGTGCTGATATATCAATAAAATAGGTTCCTGTACTTGAACCGACTATTGCATATTCTTTATTTTTTGAAGTTTGATTCCAACCCCAGCAACCGGAATATTTAATATTGTCAACACCCATTACTGTTTCAGGGTCCACAAACCCGATCAAATTAATATTTGAACTTGGGTATGTGACTTGCGAATTAACTAATAAAGAGCTTACTAAGAATGCAATTGAGAATAATAGTTTTTTCATGTCGGAATTTATTCTTTAATTATTTTTTTTGTAGAATTAAATTTTGCTCCGGTAATTCTTACAAAGTATATACCTTTCGCCTGACCACTCAAATCAATTTTAGTATTTGCAGAAATAGTTTTATCATAATACACTAATGAACCTAAACTATTAATTACTTCTATGCTTACCGTTTCATTAATTCCATTAATATTTAAATATCCTGTTGTTGGATTAGGATAAATAGTTACTTCCGGTTTTGCAGCGGCTGTTTTACTAATTCCTGTACAATCAGCAACACTTAAATGTAAAGTTTCAGTTCCAACACAACCGTTAGAACCTGTTCCGAAAACAGTATATGTTGTTGAAGAAGTTGGTGAAACTGAATATGTATTTCCAATATATCCACCGGGATTCCATGTGTAACTCGTAGCACCGTTTGCAGTTAAGTTTGCTGATGAACCAATACACATAGTACTAACAGGATTTATGTTAATAGCAGGTAAAGTATATGAAGACGGACCCGAGCTTAAAGTTCCATTAACAATTGCCAATAAGCCGATCCACGAAGTAAAACTGCTTACCGCAGCACCTGACTTAACTTGAATTATTACATCATTTGTGCCTGCCTGCCAGTTATTACATAAGTTTAATGAAATTTTTCCTGCCGCCGAGTAACCCGAAGCATAATATGGATTTGAAGATGTACTTAAATAATTTGATACTCCGTTCACAAATACTTCCCATACACAATTATCAGCATATAGATCCATAGCTAAACAATAAGCGTTAGAATCTGTTATCGGTGTACCACAAGGTGTTTGTGCCTGTAAATTAAATGATAATTTGTAAAATTCATCCTGATTGGTTCCAAGACACGAATGATCAGCAGGAGAAGATGGTACGCAAGAATGAGGATAAGAAATCCAATTCGAATTAACCACCGGTGATGACATCCAACAACAAGGCGCTGCGTTTCCACATGAAACTGCAGGAACATATGGTCCCACGCTTCCTGATGAACATGCAGACCAATTTAAATCATTAGCTCCCACAGCAAGTGTTCCTGTGGCAGTTGAATTAGAAGCAGTATTAAAATAAAGAGGATTTGGGACCTGCGCTTTTAGCGAATAAAAAAAACCAACTAAAAACAATGAGAGTATAAATTTCTTCATGAATTTATATATTAACCGTATAATCAAATATACGGTTTTACTTTTCTAAAAGCAAGAAAGCAATGCCTAAATTGCGTTATAAGGGAAAATCTATAATTCATCCGTTGATATTTAACATAATTTGAATTCAAAACAATAATTAAGTATATTAGCATATGGTTAAATCGAGAATCCTTATATTCTTTTTAATTATTCTGGTTTCCAGAATTAGTAGTCAAACAGCTATAGCGATTACACAAGTTTCTGCGGATGAATCGCGACAGGAAATTTTAACAGGTTCAGATAAAATTAATTTATCTCAAAATAATTTGGCTTGTACAGTAACTGCAACTAACGATAATTTTGCTAACGCTCAAACATTAATTGTAA
>JANYCL010000330.1 GCA_025360355.1 Sphingobacteriaceae bacterium | reverse complement strand
CAGGATAATAATTAAACAGCAATGAAATAACAGATTTCGCACCATCAACCAACAAACGCGGATCTAATCTTTTGTCAAAATAATTGGCCATGTAATCCATTTGACCGTGCATGTTCTTATTTAACCAATTTTCTAAACGCGGTGCTTCCTCCTCTAAAAATTCAGCTTTGCTGATACCACAAAAATCAAAACCCAAACGTTTAGCTTCGGCTTTTACCAATTGAGTATTTTTGGTTGTATTCAGTAAAGTAAAGATAAGTTTTTCTTTTGAGAGAAGATAGATGAGATCTTATTTTGATTGCTTCTTCTTAAGAGCACGTTTAACGGTCATATAATCGATGTAATACAACACTTTCAGAGAGATCGAATTATTTTGCGGTGAATTTAAAGAACCCCTGAAATTATAATAATAATCGTAATTAATGTACGATTCACTTTTTAGAACCGCATTTTTGTAAACCAAATTTAATTCACTTCCCGGCGCAAATTGCCAATAGAAAACCATATCAATATTGAAAGCATTAAAATTCACATCGTGTGATATCTGATGGTTGTACTGCGTTAATGAACCATCCGCGTTTAAATTATAATACGCATAATAGGTGGCCCGTGACCAATAATGTCTTCCGCGAAGTGATAAAGACATTTTATTTGTGAATTTATACACACCCGATAAAGTATTGCTTATAGTTTGCAAACTTCTTCTTCCTAAAGTGATCGTGTCCGAGTATGGATCTTTGTACACAAAACCAATATCATCAGCACGATCTTCATAAGAACTCTCGTATATGAAAGATAATTTATTATTCACCCGCCAGCGAGGAGATACAAAAATATTTACCGTTGACCGTTTATTTTCATTGAACACTCTGTAATTAACTCTGATATCAAGTGCAACTTTTTTTCTGTAATCACTCGAAATAAATCCGCCGCCTCTGTAATTGGTAGGATACCGATAAAACCTTCCAAAGATCCTTGGCTCATAATAATCATATGTAATGATCGGCTCAAGAGAGTAATTCAATCCACAGGTAAAAAATTTCTTTTTCCAGGTGGTGATATGGTTTCCTGAAATGCCAAAATTCGCAAATGCATTTTGAATGTACATTCGTTGATAAATAATATCGAAATTATTAAAGATGTTATTCAGTTTCCAAAAGGGTTTGTAAACATTGTAATTAATATCAATACCCATATCAACATTATTATTCATGAATTGCAAACCAAGATCATTCGGATTATAAGTATTCGTATTCATGTTGCCATAAACGTTCCACAAAAAATTTCCTCCCGATTTTCCAAAACTCATTCTTCCGCTATAACCATCATAAGGTTTTGCACTATCAGGATACATTTTCCGGCTCATAGATCCAAAACCATCAATGCTATAAATATTTTTTTTATTATTGAATTGAAAACCTGCACCTGTAACATTCGCGTCGTACCAATGTCCGTCACGTGTTACATTTGTATTTACTAAAGTGATGAATGAATTATTTTTTAAAGCCTGATCTAAAACAATAATGTTGTAATTAGTTAGTGGCGACGATAAAATACTCCGCGTATTACCTATAGAGTCTTGCGCGGTTGCGTAAGTTTCTCCCGACACCGCATTAAAAATTCCAATGCCTAATTTTTTTTGTGTTCGTCCTGATAATTTTGTGGCATTATATAAACGCGTTTGCCCGGGATTTTTTATTAAGGTCTCACCGGGTTTTAGTTGAGAGTAAACATTATTATATCCAAGAGGTGTTCCTCCAACACGTCGCGAATAAAATAAACCTCCTTTATTAAACAATTCTGTTCCCTCTGTAAAGAACGGACGACGTTCCTGATATTGAACTTCGAACGGTGATAAATTCAAAACTTTATTATCAGATTGCACTTGCGAAAAATCCGGAACGAGTGTCATGTCCAAAGTGAATCCATCCGATAAACCGTATTTCAGATCTAGTCCGCCACTGATACTATAACTTGAATTATTTACGCCCGGTTGGTTGTACGGATAATTATTGAATAAGCCCGCAACATAAGGTGTGAGTGATAAACGCGGCGGTGGTTTCAAATTTTTTAATCCTGTAAGGTCACCAAATTGTTTTACAAAAGCGCCGATCTTCGGATCCACAAAATTCCAGAACGACATTTCCCTCGTGCGGCGGATCTTTCTGATAATATTAAATCCCCATGTTTGTTCATCTTTCGCTGAGAAACGCAATGCGGAATAAGGAATTTTAATTTCTATCAATAAACCTTCTTTACTTATTTTCACTGAACTTTGCCAAACTGCGTTCCAATTAAAATCTTGTCCTTCGCTGCTGTAACGCGCATCAATTTGTGTTCCTGCGGCTGTTACAAAAAAACCGAAAGCATTTATGTCATCATTATAAGTATCGAATAAAATTCCGAAAAGATCTGCGTTCGCTTCGTTATCCCTTGTACTTAATTCGTGCAAAATACTATCCGGAGAGGTATCATATAAAACAGCACCAATATAAATGGCAACGTCGTCATAAGCTATTTTAACTTCACTTTTTTGGGCAGAAGGCTCACCCGGATGTAACATATTTTGTATGAGATCAACGGCGGCTTCTGCATTGGTCCAGCAGGAATCAGTTAAATTTCCGTCAATTTTAGGAGGAACAGATGTACGGTAAGCACCGATCTTTTTTACGGTTTGCGAAAAACCATTGTCAAGGACTAATACGAATAGTATGAAAACAAATAGTTTTTTCATGGGCTTCAAGAGCGAAATTATGACATTTACATACAGCCTTTATCCCCCGAAATTGGTGAAAGTACGCGCGATTCGCCTAATGGTTGCTTTAGTCCGACAAAAACTCAGCTTTTCTTTTATTTTTATATAAAATTCACTACATTAGTATCAATGCTTAAAAGTGCAAAACGATACATATTTCTATTCCTATTAGGAAACTTTTTTTTGCAGGGACAAGACATCCACTTCTCACAGTTTTATTTTTCGCCGCTTAGTTTGAATCCTGCGAATACGGGTAATTTTTTAGGCGATTACCGTTTAGCGATGAATTACCGTAGTCAATGGCGCGAAATTCAGAAAGCATACAAAACCGTTTCATTAAGCGGAGAAGCTAATCTGTATCCTAAAAATCAACAAACCTCTGTCGGACTTTATTTCTTGAATGATAAATCAGGAGGAAATTTAATAGTGAATAAAATATATTTATCAGGAGCTTTCCATAAAAAAATAGCAGGAGTAAATTTGCATTTAGGTGTACAACCGGGAATCGTTTTAAAAAGTATTGATTTCAATGCACATACTTTTCCTAATCAGTTGAACTGGGATAAAGGTCAGTTTGATAATTCCCTTGCGAATAATGAAACTTATATTAGTCAGAAAACTGCTTACTTCGATCTGAACGCAGGAGTAGGAGCATCGGCGCGTGTAGGTAAATTTGAAGCGGGAATATATTTTGCGATGTTCCATGTAACGAAACCAAAAGAAAGTTTGTATGCTAACAACAATAAATTACCGGTTCGGCAAATGTTTAATTTGGATACAAAATATTATCTGAATGAAAAATTCACTATTAACTTTTATTCAATGGTGGATGGAACTACAAAAGCCAGTGATTGGGTTACAGGTTTGAATGTTGATTATAATTTAAATAAAACTCCATTTTTTACCAATGCGGTTTTTGTTGGATTCATGTGGCGTGATGGTGTGCACCGTATTTCGGATGCAGGTATTGTTACATGTGGTTTGAAATATAAAAATTATACAGCCGGAGTTAGTTATGATATTAATATTTCCACTTTGCACACAGCAACAGATTATCGTGGAGCTATAGAATTCGCGTTAATTTATACTTCTAAGAATACGCGCTTAGTTAAAAAACAAATTCCTTGTGACCGCTATTAAAAACATAATTTTATTGATTCTGTTCTCGTTGGTGTGTAAAGCGCAAACGGATAGCTTGTCAATGTCGAGAATGAATGCAAAGGATCTGAAAAAATTGGGCATCAATGCTATTTTACAAGAAGATCCTAATTCCGCCGTTACATTTTTAGAACGTTGTGTTCAATTAAATAATAAAGATTATGACGCGCAAGGTTTATTGGCAGAGGCGTATAGGTTAGTACGTAATTATGAAGCTGCTGAAAAAGCTTACGGGTTGGTTTACAAAGGTGCACCTAAAAAATATCCTGAAGCTTTATTTTACGTCGCAGAAATGCAAAAATCGAATGGGGATTATGATAAAGCAAAAGAAAGTTACACGCTTTTCAAAAAGGAATATAAGGGCAGCGACCGCGATATGAAAAAGAACGCGGCAAAAGAAATTGATTTTTGTGATTCAGCAAAAAATTTAGTGAGCAAAGAGAAAAAAATAATAATTCAACATTTAGAAGGTGGTGTAAATAAAATTAATGTGGAAGCTAGTCCGCTTAGTTTAGATGAGAACACCATGATGTATTCATCTTTGCGAACTGATAAAAAAGAATTTGTTACTGTTGGCGACACCAATAATTCTGTTGTGCGGAAAATGTATCTCGCTAAAAAAGTAAATAACGAGTGGCAATTTTCGGGCGAAATGGACGGGCCGTTTAATGCCTCAGGTTATAATGTCGGGAATGCAAGCATGACACCCGATGGGAAACGGATGTATTTTACAAGATGCAAACCGAATTGGCAAGGAAAAATGATCTG
>JANYCL010000244.1 GCA_025360355.1 Sphingobacteriaceae bacterium | reverse complement strand
ATGCCAATGGATGTAGTGTTAATCCGAAAATTGTTACTGTAAATGTAAAACCACAATTGCAAGCAACAGGAACATCAGTTACAATTTGTGATACCAAACCAATTAACTTAAGTCCAACAATTACTTTACCCGGTAATGGAGGACCTTATACTTATAACTGGACAGGAGGTTCAACTGCATCGAACATCACAGTTGTTGGTAATTATGCATCAACACCAAACATATATACTGTGAACATCGCAGATGGTTGTACATTCCCAGGAGCAACAGCTGTGTTTACAGTAAATGTAAATCCGCTTCCTTCCGGTTCTTTCTCAGGAGATATAATCAAAGGCTGCGCACCGTTACATGTAAACTTTAATGCAGTGTCTACTTCAAGTACAGATATATTCACTTGGACTTTGGGTCCGATAGGAATTGGCGGACCTGGCGGTGTTACAGGTAATCCTGTTGCATACACTTATGCTAACGCAGGATTTTATAGTGTTGGTTTAACTATTACTAATCAGTTTGGTTGTACACAATTTACAAACGCAATAAATTACATCGAAGTATATCCGCTTCCGGTTGCAGAGTTTAACGCGAACCCTTGGCAAACATCAATTCTTGAACCAAACATACAGTTTACAAATCTATCACTTGGTGCTGTGAGTTACTTCTGGGATTTTGGTGATTACTCTAGTCCGAATAATAACACTACAGCTGTTGACCCTGCACACTCGTATGAGCTAGCAGGTGTGTATCAGGTATGGTTAGTTGCATTTAGCGATAAAGGATGTACAGATACAGTAATGCATACGATAGAGATCTTGTCTGAATACGCATTATATATTCCTAATACATTTACACCGGATGGAAATGGCTTAAACGATATCTTCCAGCCAAAAGGTGTGGGTATCGATGAGAGCTCTTACAGGATGTATATCTTTGATCGTTGGGGTGAGATCGTGTTTACAAGTGATGAGTTCCGTAAAGGTTGGGACGGTACCATAAAAGGTAATCCGAAAATTGCAGAACAAGGTGTGTACACTTATAAAATTGCAGTGAAAGATCTTGAAGGTAATATTCACCATTATGTTGGTCACGTAAACTGCTTACCAAAACAATCTAAAGTAGATTAATCAATGAAGCAGATGAAACATCGCTTCATGATAAAAATCATTAAGAGCCTCTCAGAAATGAGGGGCTTTTTTGTTTAAATCCAAATCTATATTTATAGCATTAAGTTAGTTACTTTACTATATTTGTTATTAGCTCATGAATCCCCAAGACTCAGTCATACTAGAAATATATAAGTACATGAACGAAAAGGGCGTTCTTATTTCTTATTTGGGCGATTTTAATTTCAATGTTGTAAATTCTTTACTGGCCTCAGTTAAAAAAGTAATTCATGATTCGGGAATTGATTTTCAAAATCAAAAACGTTTTTATGCAGTAGCTGCAGAATGCCTCGATAATGTTAACCGTTATAATTATGCATTTACCGGCGAGAAAGTTTCAGATATTTATACTAAAACTTATTTTAATATTTCAGAAGACAAAGATTGTTTTATAATTCAAACCGGAAATTATATTCATGCTGATCAGGTACCTGCACTCAACGCTAAATTGGAAAAAGTAAATTCTCTTGATAAAGAAGGATTAAAAGCGCTTTACCGTGATAAGCTGGCCGAAAGTCCGGCGAAGGGTGGAGGATTAGGCGTGATCGATATTTCAATCCGTACAGGATGTAAGATCATTTACGAATTTAAACCTGTTAAGGATGATGTGCTTTTTTTTATTTTACAAACTACTATTAAAAAATAAATTATGGACGCTATTTTATTAGAAGCAACAGCAACTACGCCAAAGGTAATTTTGGATCCTGTAGCTAATAAGTTTGAAATTTCAGGTGAATCACGACCTGAAAACACAGCGAAATTTTACACACCGATCATAGAATGGTTCGAGAATTATAGTTCTGTTTTATATTATCAAAAAAGCAGCGGCGGAAAAACAAAGAAAACAAGCATGGAATTTAAATTGGAATATTTTAATTCTACTTCCGCTAAATTCATACTCGATATATTTTATAAGCTCGAAAAAATTCAGAAAGAAGGTTGTGATGTTGAGGTAGTTTGGCATTACGATGAACGCGATACTGACATGAAAGAATCCGGAGAAGAATTCTCAAATTATGTTCCGGGTTTATCGGTCAGATATGTAGGATATTAAAATTAATGAATGAAGAAAATTGCCGTTGCTTTATTATTTTTAATTTCCACAGCTTACCGCTCGCAAAGCAGGCATGAACTCGACTCGTTACTAACCTCTCTTAAAAAAGATCCCCAACGCGATTCCCAATTCGTTAAGAACTGCAATACAATTGCGTATGCATTTAACCGCATCAATCCCGATTCTTCAAAAATATTTGCTGATAAAGCTCTAGCGCAAGGACTAAAACTTAATTACAAAAACGGAATTGCAAGCGCATATAATGAATTTGGAATCTATTACCATTTGCAAGCCAAGTATGATAGCGCATTAATTTATTATGAAAAGTCACGGAGTATAAAAGAACTGACCGGAGATAAAAAAGGCGCGATCAGCTCTCAGAATAATATGGGAATTATTTTTTATTCGCTTGGTAAATACGATAAAGCGCTGCAAACATTTAATACTTCACTACAAAAACAGGAAGCAATGCATGATACTGTTGGTATTCCCAATACACTAAATTATATTGCTTCTGTACATTATTTTCTTTCTGATTTCGAAAGCGCACTTGGTTTTTATCTCAAGTCACTTGATCTGTTTAAAAAGATGAACGATAAACACGGACTTTCACAAGCTTA
>JANYCL010000237.1 GCA_025360355.1 Sphingobacteriaceae bacterium | reverse complement strand
AAAAATACAAGGTTGCAAACAGATTGTTTTAAATCAGTTTTCGGATAAGCGCGGCACATTTACAAAAGTTTTTCACGAAGATATTTTTAATGGAGCTGACATTAACATGCATGTTGCAGAAGAGTATTTTACTTCATCAGTAAAAAATGTTTTCCGCGGGATGCATTTTCAAATTCCACCTGCTGATCATGAAAAAATTGTGTATTGTAATATTGGGAGCATTACAGATTTTGTTGTGGATCTGAGAGTAGGTTCACCAACTTACGGACAACACGATGCGTTTGAATTAGACGGCGAAAAACCAAGTTTAGTTTATATCCCAAAAGGATTAGCTCACGGTTTTTTTGTGAATTCCGCATTGGCAGTAATGCAATATAAAGTATCAACTGTTTATGATCTGAAATGTGATACAGGTTTATTGTATTCTTCGTTTGATTTTGGAAAAGAGATCCGTAACGCCATTGTTTCCGATAGGGATCTGGGTTTTCCGTTGTTCGATAATTTTAATAGTCCGTTTAAATTTTAATTCATGCGCGTTTTAGTAACAGGCGCCACAGGCGGTTTGGGCAGACTGATAATTAATAAATTATTGGATCAAGGCGTAGAAGTTATCGTAACATCACATGATCCGCATGAAGTACCGAATTGTGATTTTTATAATAAAGTAAAATATTTTCCTCTCGATATAAATAAACAGGATGGTTCTGATCTATATTCTTACTTCACTAAACCGGATGCATTAATTCATTTAGCCTGGGAAAAATTAGATGAATATAAGAATGAAGCGCACATCACCACCATTTTAGAAAATCACAAAAAATTTATTTCCAATTTAATTGAGGGCGGATTAAAAGATATTACAGCAGTTGGTACTTGTTACGAATACGGATTGCAAGAGGGAGTTTTAAAAGAAAACATGCCATCAAAACCAATTTTACCTTATCCGCAAGGCAAAAACTTATTGCGTGAATTTATTGAAGCAAAGCAAAAAGAAAATAATTTTTCATTCAAATGGATCCGCGTTTTTTATGTTTTTGGGGAAGTTCGTGGCCGGAAAAATTTATATACCCACTTAGTAAATGCAGTTAAAAATAAAGATGAATCTTTTAATATGTCGGGCGGCGAACAGGTCCGTGATTTTTTAAGTCCGGATGAAATTGCCGCTACAATTGTAAAAATTTCCCTTCAAAATAAAACGCAGGGTATTATTAATTGCTGCAGCGGAAAACCGGTTAAATTAAAAGATTTTGTGAGTGATTTTTTGACCAAGAACGGCTATAAGATCAAGTTGAATTTAGGTGTTTTCCCTTACGTAGATTATGAACCGATGGAAACCTGGGGCGATGTTGAGAAACTCAATACAATTCTCAATGCAAAATAGCCCTTTTATGTTAAAAATAATTCCTAAATTCAAGGTTTGAAACAATATAAATTATGAAGGTAGTTATTCTTGCAGGTGGTTTAGGAACACGTTTATCCGAAGAAACGGATATCCGTCCGAAACCCATGGTTGAAATTGGCGGCAAACCAATTTTATGGCACATCATGAAAATTTATTCTCATTATGGATATAACGAGTTTATAGTTTGTTTAGGATACAAAGGACATATTGTAAAAGAATATTTCGCTAATTTTTTCATGCATAATTCAGATGTTACGGTTGATGTTAGCAATGGAAAGTTAACCATGCACAAAACCGGAAAAGAAAATTGGAAAATTACATTAGTAGATACGGGTAAAGATTCGATGACAGGCGGAAGAGTAAAACGGATAAAGGAATATGTAAACAATAAACCATTCATGCTTACTTATGGTGACGGAGTTAGCAATATAAATATTAAAAAATTAGTTGAGTTCCATAAGAAAAATAAAAAATTAGTTACAGTTACTGCTGTGCAGCCTGATAGTAGATTTGGTGTTTTAGACATCAACGAAAATGATCAAGTAAGATCATTCATGGAAAAACCAAAAGGAGAAGCAGGGTGGATCAATGGCGGATTTTTTGTTTGTGAACCTGGCATCTTTAAATATTTAAAAGACGATTCTACAATTTGGGAACGTGATCCATTGGAGAAAATTGCAAAGGCTAAAGAATTGGTTGCCTTTAAACATCGTGGTTTTTGGAAACCAATGGATACTTTAAAGGACAAACAAGATCTGAATAAAGTGTGGGACAATGGCACTGCAGAGTGGAAACTTTGGAAAAAATAAAATGACAGGTATCGATCTATTTCAATCAGTTTACAAAGGAAAAAAAATTCTTGTAACAGGTGATACCGGTTTCAAAGGTTCGTGGATGTGCATTTGGTTGAAAGAATTAGGTGCTGATGTTTATGGTTACGCCTTACCACCGCTTACAAAACACGATAATTACGTTACAACAGGATTAGCATCAAAAATTCAGCATTTAGATGGCGATGTGCGCGATAAAGAAAAATTGCAAGCGTATTTTGATAAAGTAAAACCTGATTTTGCTTTTCATTTAGCTGCGCAACCTTTAGTTATTGATTCTTATAAAAATCCACATTACAATTTTGAAACTAATTTAATGGGAGCTGTTAATTTTTTTGAAGCGGTGCGTCATTGTCCTTCTGTAAAAGTTGCTGTGAACGTTACAACTGATAAATGTTACAAAAACAACGAATGGGATTACGGTTATAAAGAAAGCGATCCAATGGGCGGTGATGATCCGTACAGTGCTTCAAAAGGTTGTTCAGAGTTAATTACGCATTCGTATTTAAAGTCTTTTTTTAATGTTGAAGGGACTGCAAATATCGCATCCGGAAGAGCAGGAAATGTTATTGGCGGCGGCGATTGGGCAGATAACCGAATTATCCCGGATATGATCCGTGCTCATCAAAATAATTCTGAATTAGTTGTTCGTAATCCAAATTCTGTTCGTCCATGGCAATTTGTATTAGAACCTGTGTTTGGTTATTTAAGATTAGGAGAAAAATTATTCACTCATAAAAAACAATTTTCAGGCGGCTGGAATTTTGGCCCGGAATCAAATGCAAATTATAATGTGAATCAGGTTGTGACTGAAGTGAAAAAATTGTTGCCGCAAATAAAAGTAACTTCACCAAAAACAACAGAAAAATTACACGAAGCAGGTTTATTAAAACTGGATATTACAAAAGCAGTGATGCAATTAGACTGGAAACCGCGTTTGAATTTTGAAAGAACGATCGCTTATACCATTAGCGGATATTTAGAAGAATTAAAAGCAGGTACTGATGTGTACGCTGCACGATTAGAACAATTAAAACAATACTGTAATTAAAATGTCGAAAGCCCTCGAAATAAAAAACAAGATACATGCTTTGATAGAAGAGTATCATAAGGAAATGTTCAAGGAAAAAGAATTCATTGGCGGTGAATCCTCCATTCCCGTTAGCGGAAAAGTTTTCGATCATGTCGAAATGCAATACATTACCGATGCAGGTTTGGACGCATGGTTCACTACAGGAAGATTCAATACTGAATTCGAAAAAAAATTAGCGAAATACATTAATGTAAAATCTCTTTTAACTGTTAATTCCGGTTCATCCGCTAACTTAGTTGCATTCTCTGCTCTAACTGCACCTGAACTTGGCGACAGAGCGATTAAACGCGGTGATGAAGTTATAACTGTTGCGGCATCATTTCCTACAACAGTAAATCCAATGCTTCAATACGGTGCGATCCCTGTTTTTTTAGATGTAAGTATTCCATTCTACGAAATGGAT
>JANYCL010000163.1 GCA_025360355.1 Sphingobacteriaceae bacterium | reverse complement strand
GCCGGAAAAAACATTTCAAAATCAAAAGTTTTGGTAATGGGCGCAACTTTTAAGGAAGACGTAAGTGATATCCGTAACAGTAAAGTTGCTGATATTGTAAAAGAATTAAAATCATTTGGTGTTAAAGTTGAGATAGTGGATCCGCACGCTGATTCGGAAGAAATGAGACATGAATACGGTTTTGGTTTAAATAAAATAGGTAAAGGTTATGATGGCGTGATCGTAGCTGTAAACCATAAAGAGTATAAAAATTTCGATGATAAATTCTTTGGTACAATTTTAAGCAAGAATGGAATTGTTGTTGACGTAAAAGGTCTTTACAAAGGAAAAATTAAAAACTTTACGTATTGGAGTTTATAAAAGTGATAAATGTTGAATTGTGAATTCTAAATTTCCGTTCAACATTTAAAATTCAACGTTTAAATTATGAAAATACTAATTACAGGAGGCGCGGGATTCATTGGTTCGCATGTTGTGCGTTTGTTTGTAAACACTTATCCAAATTATACTATTTACAATCTCGACAAATTAACTTACGCAGGAAATCTAGCTAACTTAAAAGATATTGAATCAAAACCAAATTACAAATTCATTAAGGGAGATATCGTTGATGCTGAGTTCATCAATAAATTATTTTCTGAACATAAATTTAATGCGGTAATACATTTAGCAGCCGAAAGTCATGTTGATAGAAGTATAACTAATCCATTAGAATTTGTTTATACTAACGTAATTGGAACGGTGAACTTATTGAATGCGGCGAAAACAATTTACAAGGAAGACATCTCAGCATTTAAATTATTTTATCACGTCAGTACAGATGAGGTTTATGGGTCATTGGGAGAAACAGGAATGTTTTTAGAAACTACAGCTTACGATCCGCATTCACCATATTCCGCTTCAAAAGCAAGTTCAGATCATTTTGTAAGAGCTTATCACGATACTTATGGTTTGCCGGCTTTAATTTCAAATTGCTCGAATAATTACGGACCAAATCATTTCCCCGAAAAATTAATTCCGCTTTGCATCAGCAATATTAAAAACAATAAACCATTACCAATTTACGGTAAAGGCGAAAACATCCGCGATTGGTTATATGTAATTGATCATGCGCGCGCAATCGATACAATTTTCCATAAAGCAAAAGCGGGAAGCACTTATAATATTGGTGGACATAACGAGTGGACTAATATTGATGTTATCAAACTACTCTGCAAAATTATGGATAGGAAATTGAACAGGGCAGAGGGCACGAATGAGAAACTGATCACATATGTGAAAGATAGAGCTGGTCACGATCTTCGTTACGCAATTGATTCAACTAAATTGCAAAATGATCTAGGGTGGAAACCAAGTTTGCAATTTGAGGAAGGTTTGGAAAAAACCGTAGATTGGTATTTAACGAATGAAGAATGGCTGAATCATGTAACTTCAGGTGATTACCAAAAATATTACGAGCAGCAATACGTAAAACGATAATTAATTTAAAATTTGTGGCGGATCTCCAAAACCAAATAGCAAACAATACATTTCTGGTTACAGGTGGCGCTGGTTTTATTGGTTCTCATATCGTAGAATTCCTTTTAAACAATAAAGCAAAAAAAGTAAAAGTACTCGATAGTTTAATTACGGGGGACATAAATAATATTAAACCTTTTTTGCCCTTGCCTAATTTCGAATTTATACAAGGAGATATAACAAAACCTGCCGATTGTGAAAAAGCTTGCATTGGTGTAGATTATATTTCGCATCAAGCGGCTTTAGGTTCAGTGCCACGTAGTATCGAAAACCCATTAGCAACTCATGAAGCAAACGCAACCGGTTTCTTAAATGTTTTGGTTGCTGCAAAAAATAATTGGGTGAAACGTGTTGTTTATGCAAGTTCATCTTCTGTTTATGGCGATTTAAATGAGAGCCCGAAAGTTGAGAGCAGAATTGGCAAACCTTTATCACCTTACGCGGTAAGCAAATTAGTGAACGAACAATATGCTGCTATTTTTGCTTCAACTTACAATATGGAAATTATTGGACTGAGATATTTTAATATTTTCGGTCCTCGTCAAAACCCTAACGGTGCTTATGCCGCGGCTATTCCTTTATTTATTCAATCTCTCATGGATGATAAGGAAGTGTTTATTAATGGAGATGGAAAACAAAGTCGTGATTTTACTTTTGTAGCGAATGCAGTTCAGGCAAATGTAAAAGCACTGTTAACAGATAATAAGGAAGCAATCTCAAAAGTATTTAATATTGCTTGCGGCGAAAGTGTAAGCGTGAACGAAATGTTTGATCTCATCGCTGATCAAATTAAACCGGGTGCAAAACCAACACACCGCGGTGAACGATTTGGTGATGTAAAAAATTCTTTGGCGGATATATCTTCAGCAAAACAATTTTTAAGTTATAGTCCTGAAGTTTTATTTAAAAATGGTTTGCAAGAAACTATCAATTGGTTTAACCCGTAGGATTATGGTTGTATTAAAATTAATATTTTAAATAAATCCAACGGGTTTTAAAAACTAGAATGGAAAAGAAAGTTTGTATAGATTGTGGTGAAACCATTAAAGGCCGTTCAGATAAAAAATTCTGTAACGATATTTGCCGTAATTCCTACAATAATAAAATTAACAGCGATACAACTAATTATGTACGCAACGTAAATAATATTTTGCGCAAGAACCGCCGCATCCTTGAGGAAAATCTAAAAGGCGAGACTACCACGCTCCCTAAACAAAAACTAGTGGATAAAGGATTTAATTTTAAATATTACACCAATAATATCATCACAAAAAATAACCATTCTTACTTGTATTGCTACGAGTTCGGTTATTTATTATTGGATAAAGAAATGGTGCTTATTGTAAAGCGCAAAGAATCTAAGTAATTATTGCGGAAAAACCTGACTGTCATCCAAACACTCTGTACATTTCGGTGCAGGGCGCGGTGTAATAACAGTTTCAAAAGGTTTTATTGATTTAGTTGAGTTATCGTATTTTAAAACAAGTTTCACTTGAGATTTAATTGTAATGCCACCTTTAACAGCAGGGTTCCAAAGATCCATTTGTTTAACGGCATCTTCAACTTGCTTCTTAAATTCTTCATCTAAACAAAGAAGAATGGTTTTCTTAATAGCCCCATCGAAATTTAACATAAGAGTAACTGTTGCTTCCAGATCTCCACTATGACGTTTTTGTTTTTTAGTTAATACAATAGCTTCTTTCAGAAAATTATTCAAACCTTCATCACCTCCGTCGTAACAAGGTGGGCGACAAACTTTAGCATCTTTTGCTTTTTTAGGAGCTGCATAACCTGTTTTTTTAACTTTAGCAACTACAGGTTGTTCAACTACAGGTTCCTCTTTCGGTTCTTCTTTTTTCGTTACTTCTTCTTTTGGTTTTTCTTCCTTAACCTTTTTTTCTTTCTTAGGCTTTTCTTCTTTTACTTTTTCCTCTTTTGGCTCTTCTTTTTTAGCAACCTTTTCTTCTTTTACTTTTTCTTCCTTCTTAGGTTTTTCCTCTTTTAATTTCTCCTCTTTCTTTTTCTCAACTTTTGGTTCTTCTTTTTTCGCTACAGGTTTTGCTTCTTCTTTTTTAGCTACAGTTTTTGGTTCCGGAGCTTCTTGTTTTCCTCCAATGAAAACATAAAAACCTTGAGTCTTTTTTAAAGCTTCAGCATCACCGCCAATAACACACTGACAAGTATTTAATAAACTCGGACTCTCTTTAAAATATTCAGGATAGGTCTTAATTAAATTTTCCCAACGTTCGCGGTTTGCAACATCGCGTGTTGCAAGATTGCTCGCTTCATTTTCTGTATACACCAGAACGATATCTGTAATATTCAATGCTTTTATCGAATCACCACTTGAGGTTTTTGGCATGCCGTCGGCACCACGTTTCGATTTAAGAACGATATAATTTTTCCCAACAGGCTTGAAAGCTTTGGCCATCGAATCGGAGTCGAATACCATTTCATCGTAAACAGGCGCATCTTGTGCAGCCATCATTAAACAAATAACGCTGAAGAAAAGGATCAAAAGATTTTTCATGTGTAAGAGTTTTGCACTACGATATTAATAAAAAAAATCGGAAAACCTAAGCCTTATTAAAAAGACTATCCACAAACTCGGGTGCATTAAACAATTGTAGGTCGGTCATTTTTTCACCGACACCAATATATTTAACAGGAATTTTAAACTCATCACTGATCCCAATAACAACACCGCCTTTAGCAGTACCATCTAATTTTGTAACGGCTAAAGCTGTAACATCCGTGGCCGCGGTAAATTGTCTGCATTGTTCAACAGCGTTTTGTCCGGTGCTGCCATCTAATACCAAAAGAACTTCATGAGGCGCATCGGGCAATACCTTTTTCATTACATTTTTGATCTTAGTTAATTCGTTCATCAAATTAACTTTGTTGTGTAAACGTCCTGCGGTATCAATAATAACAACATCAGCATCTTTTGATTTTGCGCTGCTTAAAGTATCAAAAGCAACACTTGCGGGATCTGCACCCATACCTTGAGAAACAATGTCAACTTCAACACGCTGACTCCAAATAGTAAGCTGTTCAACGGCCGCTGCTCTAAAAGTATCTGCTGCACCTAATACAACAGTTTTTCCGGCTTGTTTAAATTGATAAGCTAATTTGCCGATGGTAGTTGTTTTACCAACACCGTTCACACCAACAACCATAATAACGTAAGGTTTTTTGGGGAGTGTGGCTTTGAAATCAATTACGTTCGCTGAATTATTTTCGTTTAACAGTGAAGCAATTTCTTCCCGCAGAACGGTATTTAATTCAGAAGTAGAAACATATTTATCGCGGGCAATGCGTTCTTCAATGCGTTTAATTATTTTGATGGTTGTGCTTACGCCAACATCACCGCTAATTAAAACTTCTTCAAGATCATCGAGTACTTCAGCATCAACAGTACTTTTTCCGGCGACAGCTTTTGCAATTTTACCAAAAAAACTTTCTTTGGTCTTTGATAAACCCTGGTCAAGACTTTCCTTGTTCTCTTTACTGAATAAATTGGAGAAGAATCCCATTTTAGAACTGGCTTAAAATAAAAATTTCTTTCCCTTTTTCTAGAGAAAGAAATCTTAAATGTTTTGTTTTAATGTTATTTAGATTTTAAAAAATCTGCGATATGATCGTTGTGTACGATCTCTTCACGGAAAGCATAAGCACCTTTAGGCGATTTTACCATCTTAATTACTTTGGTAAAATCTTTACCTTTTCCGCTTTTTAATGTTGCAACTACCTTCTTTGCCATTGTTCTTTATTTTAAAGGTTATTTAATTTCTTTGTGAACAGTCATTTTTTTCAATACTGAATTATATTTTTTTAATTCAATACGGTCAGGTGTGTTCTTTTTATTTTTAGTTGTGATGTAGCGAGAAGTGCCGGGTTTACCGCTCTCTTTATGCTCAGTACATTCTAAAATAACCTGAATTCTATTTTTACTACGTGCCATCTTTTCTGATTTTTATAATTATGCTGTGTAAATGCCGTTTTCTTTAGCTGCTTTTAAACAAGCATAAATGCCTAATTTATTAATGTTTTTTAATGCTGATGTAGATACACGAAGTGTAACCCATTCATTAGTTTCAGGAACAAAAAACTTTTTACGTTTTAAATTCACTTTAAACTGACGGCGAGATTTTGCATTAGAGTGCGATACTTTATTACCGCCCATCGCCTTTTTTCCTGTTATTTGACAAATACGTGACATATTCTGATTCTTTAGTTTTCCCCTCAAAAAGGGATGCAAATATACAACAATAAGCTAAACATGCAAAAAGGAAGAGGTATATTAAAAACTATATCTCGTCGGAGTAAAACTGGGTTACTTTGTCCCTTAAATTATATCCTGAGGTCATAACCTCTCCATAAGCGCCTGCACTTCGAATGGCAATTATATTATTTCGCTGTGTTTCAGGTAGTTCCATTGCCTTTCCGAAGCAATCGCTGCTTTCGCAAATAGGGCCAACTATATCATATTTAAGAATCTTGCCTGAGGAGCTCAAATTTTCAATTTTATGATAGGCTTGATAAAGGGCCGGACGGATCAATTCTGTCATGCCGGCATCCAAAATGGCGAAATTGGTATTTATCGCTTTCTTAATATAAAGAACCCGCGATATTAAAGAACCACATTGAGCGACAATGGCACGGCCTAATTCAAAATGTACTTCCTGACCTGGTCTTACCTCTAAAAACTCTTTGAACACATTAAAGAAATTTTCGAAGCTAACGATGTTTTCTTTTTCGGGTTCTTTATAATTAACACCGAGTCCGCCGCCAACATTTATAATTTTCAGATCAAATCCTTTTTGTAAGAACCAATGATTGATCTCATTTACACGCTGACATAATTTTTTGAATGGATTCAGATCAGTTATTTGTGAACCGATATGAAAATGCAAACCAATTAATTTTAAGTTGGGAAGTTTTTTCAGCAATTCAATAACCTGGTCAAACTCGTAAGGATTGATCCCGAATTTATTTTCTTCTAATCCTGTGGTAATATATTTATGCGTGTAAGCATCAACGTTTGGATTAATGCGTAATGCAATTGATGCGGTTTTATTTTTTTTCTTCGCCAATTCATTCATCACTTCCAGTTCCTGCAAACTCTCCACATTAAAACATAAAATATCTTTTTCTAAAGCATAATTTATTTCCGCATCGCTTTTTCCAACGCCTGCAAAAACAATTTTATCTTTTGTAAAATTACATTCTGTCGCGCGTTTTACTTCATTACCACTCACACAATCTGCTCCTAAACCATAAGACTGAATTAATTTTAAGATCTTCGGATTTGAATTTGCTTTCAGCGCGTAATGCACATGAAAATTATGTTTGGTGAATTGCTTCTTAACTTCTTCCAAAGTTTTAGTAAGCAAACCAATATCGTAATAATAAAACGGCGTTGGCAGTTTTTCAAATTTTTGTATTATATCTTTCGAAAACATAAAGCCGTTTAATAATTAAATAATCCTTTGTTGAGAGCCATTAATGCGTCTTTTTTTAATTTGGAGTCGATCAATACAGAAATATTGTTCTGACTTCCGCCATAAGAAACCATTCTTAAAGGAATGTCTTTCAACGCTTCTAAAACTTTATAACCATAACCCGCCGCATCTTTTGGAACGCTGCCAACAATGCAAATGATGGTTTGATTCTCATCCATGTCAACATTTGCGATCTCTTCT
>JANYCL010000144.1 GCA_025360355.1 Sphingobacteriaceae bacterium | reverse complement strand
ACCATTGTAAATAATTATTCATCTTATCCGGGTGGTTATAACTATGGCAGACCAGGATTTAATGTAGTTGTAGGCGCTCCGTTTTATCGATGGAGTCCATGGGGATGGGGAGGTTATAGTTATTACAGACCTCATCATTATAATAATTATGGATGGCATGGCGGTGGACATAATTACGGGCACTATGGCCATCATGGCAGACATTAATTTCTTAACTAAAATTCATTTTCAGGGTAGTTAATTGTTAAAATAGTTAAAAAATAAGGAATGATTAAACCTTATTGTTTTTCTATAGTCATACAATAAACCTTAAAAAAATTGACATGAAAACGACTAAATTATCAATACTATTTGTTGCGACACTATTTGTTTTTGCAACATCGATCACATCTTGCCGTAAACATAAAGAAGAAAAAGACGAAGATGTTTCAGAAGCTTCGGATCATAGCTTCGCCGAACATGCTTCGAATGATATCGTTAATATTGGAAGTCAGGCTTCCGATAATAATAGTGGTAATTTAACTCAGCGTAATGGCGGATCAGAAGACATTTTGAGTTATTGTGCAACTGTTAAGCGCGATTCGATAAATCACATTGATTCCGTAATTTTTAATAATTCAACTTGTATTGATGGCAGAACAAGAAATGGAATATTAATTTTCAACTATTCAGCTTCAACAAATGGAGCAAAACATTACCGCGATCCGGGATTTAATTGTTCTGTAACTTCAAATGGTTATTCGGTTGATGGAAATGCAGTAAATATTATCAGCAAAAACATTATTAATACAACAGCAGTAGGTTTTAATTCTGCAACAACAAATTTAACATGGAACGTTACAGGACATATTCAAGTTGTGAAGTCGAACGGCACACATGATTTTTCCTATACAAGAACAAAAACTTTATTAAATACTTCTGATGCAAATGTTTATCATGGTACTCCAACTCCTATTAGCTGGAATTTAGCAAGGATAGGAATTACAGGAAGCGCAAGTGGAACTACTGCAAGCGGAAAATCATACAGCGCGAATGTAACCGGACAATTAATAAGAGATTTTGGCGGATGTACAATTAGCGGCCGTCACCCGTTTATTCAGGGAACTTTGGAATTTATCCCGAGCGGAAAAGCAACACGTTATGTTGATTTCGGAAATGGTTCATGCGATTTAAATGCAACTGTTACTATAAATGGAAAAACACATAACATCACACTTCCATAAATAAATATTGTTTAGTTAAAGCCGGTGCGGATCTTGATCTGCATCGGCTTTTTTTAATCCTAAATTAAATCTTAAAACAAAGCTTCAATTATTAATTTTCAGGATGAAGCCTATTTTATACATTTGTGTACTAATCAAACATTTATGAATAAACCGAGCTTTGATGAAATTTACATGGAACTTGCCGAAAAACTGGCATTGCGTTCGCATTGTGTTAAAGCGCAGGTTGGAGCAGTTTTAACTAAAGATACCCGCATTATTTCGCTTGGTTATAACGGCCCTCCATCAGGTACACATAATTGTGATCAGGAATGGCCTGAACAGGGTTGTCCGCGCGATAGTAAAGGAAGTTGTTCGTTAGCTTTGCATGCCGAACAAAACGCAATTTTATACGCAGCGCGAAATAATTTTTCGATCGAAGGTTCAACATTATATGTTACTTTATCGCCTTGCATTGCTTGTGCCAGGGTTATTTTTTCGGTAGGAATAAGAAAAGTTTTTTTTAAGAATAGTTACGCAAAATTTAAAGGTATTCCTGCCGATGAAGGAGTTGATTTTTTAAAAAAATTCGGCGTTGAGGTTATTCAACATTAATAATTTTGAAAAGTAAAATTTCAAAATATTTTCTTCTCATTTTTTTACTACTTTCCTGTATTTCTTTTGCTCAAAAACAACCCGAAACAAAAGCCCCGACAAAAGCGGCCGAACAAAACAAAAGAGCCATACGGAAACAAGAAAAAAAAGAAGCAAAAGAGCGTCGGAAATTAGAAAAGGCAGAGCGGAAAGCAATTAAAGCTTATCATAAGCGATTACAAACAAAAAAAGTGAGAAAGCGTATGAAAAGAAGTAAGAAAAAAGCCATTCAAAATAACACCCATTCGCGCGATCCTTTTTTCAAAAGACTGTTTAAAAAGAAAAAGAAGGTTTAAACCAAATAAACCTAAAAACAGCCCACTTATTTAATTCATAGTACCACATTTAAAATCACGGAATCTAATCAAAAATATAGCCGTAATATTGTGTTAAAGTGTGTTAAGCTATACGAAAACGTACATTCTTATGAAAAACAATTTTTCCTTGACTATCAGTACATTAGAAATTGTCCATAAAAATATTTGCACATTAAGATAGCGGTTCATATTTTTAAGCTTTTTAACAAAATGAATTTTAAGTTAATTTAACAATATGTTTAGAAAAATTTACCTTTTAGTTGTAGGCTTATTTGTTTGTGGTTTTAACGCCCTTGCGCAAAACAACACCGGAGCCATTAAAGTTTTGTTGAAAGACAAAGGCAATAACGAAGCCATTCCTTTTGCTAACGTGGTTGCCTACCAAGGTGGGGTTCAGGTTGGTGTTGGTACTACCAATATGGATGGTGAATGTTTTATTAAACCACTATCGCCGGGCAAGTATGATGTAAAAGGTGTTTACGTTGGTTACCAGGCTTCCGAAGTTAAAGGTGTTTTAGTTGGTGAAGGCAGAACTGCTTATATCACTATCGCATTATCAAATGGCGATGGAGTTGATCTACAAGCTATTGATGTTATCGCATATCAAGTTCCTTTAGTTGATCCGGATACAAAAAGCGGAGCGGTTGTTGACAGAGAGCAATATCAAAACATGGCTACTAAAAACATTAACTCAGTAGCAGCAACTACTGCAGGTGTTTTTCAAGCTGATGAAGGAAAAGGTTTAAATGTTCGTGGTGGTCGTGAAAACTCAACCACATATTTTGTTGACGGAATTAAAGTTCTTGGAGGTTCTGCTTTGGGTTTACCTCAGCAATCGGTTGATCAGATCGCTGTAATTACAGGTGGTTTACCAGCAATGTATGGAGATGCAACATCAGGTGTTGTTTCGATCACAACCAGAGGTCCGCAAGGGAAATTTTTTGGTGGGGTAGAATTAATTTCATCTCAGCTTACAGATGCTTACGGATATAATTCATTAGGTTTTAGCGTTGGTGGTCCTATTTTAACAAAAACAGATTCAACGGGCGTAAAAACTCCAATACTTGGTTTTTTCTTATCAGGTCAGGGTAATTACGAGAAAGATCCTTCTCCTTCAGCTATTCCATTGTATAAACTTAAGGATTCAAAATTAAAAGAGATCCAGGAAACACCATTAGTTCCTTCCAGAAGTGGTATTGGTTTTAACCGTGCATTAGAATATGTAACTAATGATGATTTTGATAAAATAAAATCACATCAAAATATTGCCAACAGAACAATAGTTTTAAATGGTAAGATCGATTGGAAAGCCGGAAAAAACACTAATATAACTGTAGGTGGTGCTTTAGAATACTCTAATAATCACAGATTAGTTTATTCATATAGCTTATTTAATGCTGAAAATAACCCAAATGATATTGCCAGAGTATGGAGAGCATATGCTAGAATTACTCAGAAATTTGGTAACCAAGTTAATAGTACAAATGAAAAAGAAAAAAGTCAGGCTCTCATTACAAATCCCTTTTTTAGTTTTTTAGCCAGTTTTGAACAAGCATATAATAAATCTCAAGACGATACACATAAGGATAAATTATTTAACTATGGTTACATAGGTAAATTTAACCGCACTTATGCCCAGCAGGAAAATATCTTTAACTACACATTCAATCCAAAATTAATTGTAGGTAACGATACTGTAAAAGCTTGGCAGTATCTTGGCCGCAGAGAAACAAGCACAACTTATGAGGCTTCTGATCTAAATTATAACATGTCGCGTTATACCTCTTATTTATATGAAAATATGAATTTGATACCTTCTCAATTTAAAGATGCAAGCGGCAGTAACTTTGGAAGTTTAGATTATGTTGGAGCTTTTGGAGGTTTACGTAATGGTGATCAGCCACAAAGTATTTACAGCTTATGGAATGCAACAGGAAACCAATTTGGTAGTTACGGCTATAATAATAATACACAGTTCAGGATCGCATCAAGTTTTAATGCTGACGTTAAAAATCACGCACTTACTTTGGGTGTTGAATATGATCAACGTGATCTAAGAGGTTATTCAGTAGGTGCACAATCACTTTGGACTAAGGCTCGTTTGTTAGCAAATAGCCATACAACAGAGTTAGATCTAAATAACCCGATCTTAAATCCGGGATTAAGCGGAACTTATCCTGCTTATTATTATAATAACTTATATAATGCAAGTACCCAATCGGAATTCTCAATGAATTTGCTTGAAAAAATGGGCCTTCCTAAAAATTACACAGGTTTTGTTAATGTTGATGCATTAGATCCAAGTATGTTGAATGTTGGAATGTTTAGCGCTGAAGAATTATTGGGTCAAAATAGTGGTAGTCAATTAGTAGATTATTTTGGTTATGATTATAAAGGAAATAAAACAACAGGTTCAACCAATTTAAATGAGTTCTTGAATGCAAAAGACGCAAACGGTTTCCATACTTTCCAGGTTGGTTCATTTAAGCCAATTTACATGGCAGGATATATTCAGGATAAATTCGATTTCAAGGATATTAAATTTAATGTTGGTTTACGTGTTGACCGTTATGACGCTAACCAAAAAATGCTGAAAGATCAATATTTAGTTTACACAGCAAAAACAGTTGGCGAAACTAGAGATGAATTTACACATCCGGGTGCCATGGGTGCTGATTATGTTGTTTACACATCTCAGTTAAATGGCGGTGCAGTTACAGGTTATAGAAATGGTGACCAATGGTATGATGCGAAAGGAAGCGAAATTTCTGATCCAAATGCATTAACAGGAAGCTCCGGAAAAGTAAATCCTTATTTAACTACTGAAGGTTATGCTGCTTATTTAAATGGTACGCCTTTTATGGTTGATGCATTTAAAAATTACAAAGCACAAGTTAATTTAATGCCTCGTATCGCTTTCTCTTTTCCTATTTCAGATGTGGCTAACTTTTTTGCTCACTATGATGTATTAACCAGACGTCCGGGCGGAGTAGCAAGCAGTCCTCCAAACCGTTTCGATCCTAAGGATTATTATTTCTTACAAAATGAAAGTAGTTTACCGTTTCTAAATAACCCAGGATTACGTCCGGAAAGAACCGTTGATTATGAGATCGGATTTAACCAGATCTTAAACGAAAGAAAAAATGCTAAAATTGGTATTTCTGCTTTTTATCGCGAAATGCGTGATATGTTAACTCAAAAACAAATTGTTGCTGCATTCCCACGTTCATACCTTACTTATGTTAATCAAGATTTCGGAACTGTAAAAGGTATGTCAGTTGATTTTGACTTCAGAAGAACCGGCGGCTCTCGCATAAACGCGAATTACACTTTACAATTTGCTGAGGGATCAGGATCTAACTCAAGTTCGGGTGCTAATCTTGCTGCTTCGGGCCAACCTAATTTACGTGTAACACAACCGTTAGATTATGATCAGCGTCACTCGTTCGTATTAAGTTACGAAATCTTGATTAACATAAGTAAGGTATGAACGTGGGAATGCAGCAACAATTTGTTTTTGAGTTAACATATCACGCATTTCACG
>JANYCL010000142.1 GCA_025360355.1 Sphingobacteriaceae bacterium | reverse complement strand
TCGAGGGCTTGGGTCCTATCGCTGAAACCAACAAAGGCTTTCGTCGCGACGGCGCACTCTTTGTCGCGATTCTTTTAAGCGATGCAAAAGACGAGTCGGGATTAACTCCTGAGCAGGTCAACGCTCGCATCGCGAAGGCCGTTGGCGTAGACAATGATGGTCGTAAACGCTTTCGCATTTTTTCTGTGGTTATGAAACCGGGAACGATTGTCGACGCCAGCGCCAAGTCAAAATGTCGACCGGATCCGGCCTGGAAGTCGAGCCAAGGCAAAGCGATCGGTTCTCATGATAACCCGCTGGCAAATCTCGCCCGCTTAACTGAAGACGGCTCGCTACCCGCCGAAAGCCAAATCCTCTCAATTTGCGACGAGAATTATGGGGATGCGCTAGCGAAGTACGGTGCTCAGGTTCGTCAGGATATCATGCATGACGTGGTGATTGAGCTGCCGCATCGCCCACAGGTCACGAGCGATCCTGAGAAGAAATTGAACCTCTTCTTGGAGGTCCCGGGCAAGAACCCTGGCAAGCTCGCTTTGAAAGAACATCGCCGGGGCATCGCCGGGAAAAATTGCCTGCTGAAGCAGAAGTTCAAAGGCTAGCCCTAACAAGTTGACATCAATATTAAAATCATTATCTTTATTAAACGGTTTCTGCAAGCGCCAAGTAAAAACTGCGCCAGCCCTGAAACCGTTATGCAGCATTAAAACGCCGTATAACTCGCGGTTGGCGCCGCCTCCGCTCTCGATTACGCTAGCGCGTTAGATCAATTTTTTCTAAGGAATTTTTGAAACGGGATCTTCAGTTCTCGACTACTCCGCCCGGACGGACGGATTGACAGTGACTAAAACTTAAACCCAAACCCGATCGTGAGATGATTGCCGGTAATGTATAGTGATGAAGGTGTAAAAGAATCTTTTAGTAGATAAGGCGAAAATCCATAGCGGTAAGTTACTTCGAGAAACACACAGCTCTTAAATGTTTTTAAATTATTTTTCTGTACTCCTACTGTTAAACTTACAAATGGATTGTTTCGTTTTGAGATCAAAGGATTTTTAAAAGTTAGCACTTCGTAGGTTTTATAAACTGTTTCCCCCTCTTGTTTTACTTTTAAATTCGCGTCTAGCAATGTTCTGAAATGATAACCCACCATACAGTACGGGGTAATGCGTGCATTATTTTCGTGGTTAAAACATAATTTTATCTGAATAGGAAAATCAATTTCATGAACATACAATGAGTAAGAATAATTCATTTTACCCGTGTAAAGCTGAATACTATCCGGCTTAAAATAATAAGAATCAAAATTTAATCCATGAAGCATATACTCAATACCAATTTCCAAAAACATATTATGCTTTTGGTTTAAGCGAATCTCTTCTTTCCAACTAAATAGTCCGGACATTTTTTGCTTAACATTTGTAGAATGATTTTTATTGATACCATAAAAAGAAATCACAGGCGCGATCATTAAACGGGTACGTACCAGAGGCGTGGCTGTGCGTGAAGATGATTTCGTAAAAATAATGGGTTCATTATCTGAAAAGCAATTTAGACTGCCAAGCAGAAAAAATAAAAATATAAAAAGTATAAACTTAAATTTATACATAGAACTAATTATTCCTTTTAACTGTTGTTGAATTAGCTTGCGCTGCCGGCATTATAATTACATCATTAATATTTACATGCGACGGACGTGAAGCCATCCAATAAATTGTTTCTGCAACATCTTCAGGTTTTAAAGGCTGAAACCCATCGTACACTTTCTTAGCACGACTTTCATCTCCATCAAAACGCACAATACTGAATTCAGTTTCTACCATTCCCGGATTTACAGCGGAGACTTTAATATTATGAGGCAATAGATCGATCCGCATTCCTTTGTTTAAAGCATCAACGGCGTGTTTGGTTCCGCAATAAACATTTCCATTAGCATAAGCTTCTTTTCCTGCAATAGAGCCGACGTTAATAATATGTCCTTTTTTATTTTCGATCATTGTTTTACAAACACATTTCGTGATATACAACAAACCTTTAATGTTTGTATCTATCATACGCTCCCAATGATCAATGTTCCCGTCTTGTATTGCTGATAATCCCGCTGCTAAACCTGCATTGTTTACGAGTACATCAATATTTTTAAAATCAGAAGGCAAACTTGCAATTGCTTTCTCCACTTCATTTTGTTTTCTGATGTCAAAACAAAGTGAAAGTACTTTTACTTTAAAATTAGCTTCAATATTTTTTTTGACTTCCTCCAAACGTTCTTCACGGCGGCCCGTAATAATAATATCATAACCATTCTTCGCAAAAAGTTCGGCGGTGCATTTTCCTATACCTGAAGTGGCTCCTGTAATTAATGCGATCATACTATGTTCAATTTACTTTTTCTATAACCATAACTTAAATAAACTACAAGACCAATGCCTAACCAACCGCTAAACCAGATCCAATTAGAAGCTTCCATTCCCGTTAATAAATAACAACAGGATAATAATCCTAACACAGGAATTAAGGAGAGGTTTTTTAAGAAAGATAAAACCGCCATTAAAATACACACCAATAAAAATACAAGCATAGGAATATTTTTAGCTGCATTATCACTCGATATTGCACATTGCTCAGAAAGGAAATTTGGATTGAAATAAAAGATCAGAATAAAAGTGAGCGCAACAATTGCAGGTGTTATGAATTTTGAATTTATATAAGGTAGATGAAAACGTCCTTTTTCCTTTGTACTTTTTTCTACCCTCGGTAAAGTCAACACGCCACCACAAACTAATACAAATGCAAAAAGTGTTCCTATACTTGTGAAATCCAAAACAAATTTTGGGTTGGTGAAAAATATGGGGATTCCAACTACAAGTCCTGTCATGATCGTAGAAAAACCGGGAGTTTTATATTTTGGATGAATGCTTGCAAATTGTTTTGGTAACAAACCATCTCTGCTCATGCTCATCCAAATGCGTGGTTGTCCCATTTGAAAAACTAAGATCACACTCGTCATAGCCACAACTGCTGCAATTGAAACTACAAACAACATCCATTTCACTCCTTTTTTTCCAAACACTTCCGCTAGAGGATCTGAGACATTTAATTCTGAATAAGAGACCATTCCTGTTAATATTAGTGCTAAGATCACAAATACAACTGTACAAATTATTAATGAATAGATCATTCCTCTTGGGAGATCGCGTTGCGGATCTTTACTTTCTTCTGCTAAAGTTGAAACGGCATCAAAACCAATGTATGCAAAAAATACTGCGGCAACTCCTCCCATTACGCCGCTAAAACCATTTGGCAAAAACGGTGTCCAGTTATCTACATCAATATAAAATACACCAACAGAAATTACAAGTGCAATGATCGCAAGTTTGATCATCACCATAATATTACTTGCGTTGCGCGATTCTTTTGTTCCAACATAAACCAACCACGTAACAATAATATTTATGCAAACCGCAGGTAGATCAAAAATAATTTTTAGTCCACCGATTACGGGCGCAGTTGTCCATGCCGTTGATCCTTCTCCTGCAATATTATCTTTAAATGAGGAACTTGCTTCAGAATAATTAATGGTTAACCATTGCGGGAGATGAATGCTGAATCCTTCTAATAAATTTGTGAAATAACCGCTCCACGAAAATGCAACATATATATTACCAATAGAATATTCCATTAACAAAGCCCAGCCAATGATCCATGCAAAAACTTCGCCAAACGAAACATAAGCATAAGTATAAGCACTTCCTGATGCAGGAACACGTGAAGCAAACTCCGCATAACACAGGGCGGTAAAACCACAAGCAACTGCGCAAATAAGAAATAAAAACACTACGCCCGGACCACCACTATAACACGCAGAACCAATGCTACTGAAACTTCCTGCACCAATAATTGCTGCAATTCCGAAGAACGTTAGATCGCGTACAGACAAAACTTTATTCAAAGAACCATGCGCTGATTCCTCTGAGTTTATGTGGTGAACCGATTTCTTACGTAAGAGCTTCATTAAAAATCAATAAGTTTTAAAGATAAAAGATAATTTCTAGACTCCCTCTCTGTTTTTGAAGAAATTACCCAATTTTTCATTGTCCTTTATAGTACTGCTTAACAGGATACTTAGCATTATAAAGGGGATAACTAACGACCTGTACCTCTGTATTGCTCCTAAATTAGGTGAAGTAATACCAATAAGGATAAGAATGACTAAGGTTATAGTGATAAAATAAACATGCCATGGATCTTTCGATCTTCCTTTGAAAGCATAAAACAAAAGTCCGGATATTGAGAGAATAATTATCAGGTTTTCAATTGAGGATACAATATCCATTGGATTTCTGATATCAATAAAAAGTGGTTTTGCGCTTGTGATATAAATTGCGAAAGGAATTGCTTTAAAGAAAGATGTCCATGTATTATTTAAAATAGGTGGTTGAAATGTTGAATACGATTTCGGAATTACATAGCTTACGTCGTAAACAGTTGTGGTGTCTAAATTGTTTTTTACGAAAACAGTATCGAGAATAGTTGCATTTTCACAATACCAATAATTCACTCCTGCTTTTACTTTTGCTTTAATTTGTTTTTGTGAAGAATCCAGGCGCACTAAATTATAATCAAATGGTACACGGACAAATTTATCAGGGCTCGTTAAAAAAATACCACCGTTGGATACATCTAAAAAATCACGTTGACGATGAGATAATACTGTTACAATATCCTTTTGGAACAATTGTTTCATTGACCAATTACCAATAAAAAGAATTCCCAGAAAAGCAATCAGAAATTTTATACCAACATTTTTACCGGAACCACGCGAAATACTAAAAAATAAAAGCGTCACAACACAAAGCGGCACCATTAAATACTGCTTGTATAAAACACTCATCACAATGCTGATCAGAAATAACGTTACATTTTTTACGGAATATTTTTTATCGATAAGAATTCTTTTTGACGTTACTAAAAGAAGTCCCATTAAAAAAAGTGCGGGACCTTCTTTTAATAGTCCGGCTGTCCAAAACCAAATACCGGGAAATAAGATCCAGCAAGCAAAAAAATAAATTTCTTTTCCGCTAAACATATCTTTAAATGTTTTGTAGATCCAGTTTATTCCAATAAAAGAAAGCAAACAACTGAACAACGCATGCACAAAATAATTACCAAATGAAATAAAATGAATGAGGGCGTGAAATCTCAAAAGCGGACGAGCATCATTATAAAAAATTCCACCCGCTGTTTTATCCCATGTTGTTGTTGGTTCCAGAAAATTATTGAAGATATAAGAGCCTTTTGAATCATCCTGAAAACCAAACATTAGTTTTAAGAACTCACCGAAGTTAGAGCCTGCTATGTCATGAATTGCTTTTGAATCTCGAAAAAAATTACCGGAGTCAAGATAATTTACACCGCCGTACAACATTGTGTAGACATTGTAAAATGCAATTAACGCTAATGCTTTAACTAAAAATGCTGTAAGAAAAAATTTAGAATTAAGTGTTTCGTCTTTTAAAATACCGAACAAAGATGTTTTATAAATTAAAACACATAGTATTAAAAAGTATATCGTAAATATGATCACTTAATTACTGTCAACTATTACAATGTTTTTGCTTTTTGAATCGAAAGCAAAGCGTGTTATTTTTTTTACTCCTGCTGAAGCGAAATCAAATAATACATTCCACAACTTTTTTTCGCGGTCGTATTGCAGCAATTGTGCTCCTTCAGCTTTTATTAAACCTAAAGTTGAGTGCCAAATAAAATCTTCACTCTTGCTTTTATGAAGAGTAAATTCATCACTACGACGAATAACAGTATTGTAAATTCTATATTGAACCTGAACCGAATCTTTTATGCCATACATAAACTCATTTCCTTTTAGTTCTTTAAAAGCACGCGTAGGATGATCGCAGATCCATTTATCAGCTTTTCCTGTTTCAATAAACATTCTCAGCGAATGTGGCTCCGTTAATTTATAATACAAGAGTGTATCATTGCTTAACCAGGAATAATACCCGATGGAGTCAATTTCTTTATTATAACATTTATTTACTGTGCCATCCAAATTATACAACCACAAACGCTGAGTAGAATCTGCTTCTACAACAACACATGAAATATTTTTACCATCAAGTGTATAATTAGGTGAGTACTCACTATCTTTTGTTTTCGTTAGCTGAAATGATTGTTCTTTTCCCAGATCATAACGATACACATCCGCTTGTTTATCATCGCGGATACTTACATATAAAATACTTTTGTTATCAGGTGTAAAATAAGGCTGACTATCATAACCTTTGCGGGAAGTAATATTTTTCCCTTCTCCTAAAATTAGTTTTTTGTCTTCCGTTTTTATTTTAAATAGCCACAGATCTGTATCCGGCAACTGCGCCGATACTTCAGCTACGCTTAATGTGACAAAAAGAAATATTTTAAGCAGATTCCACATTCCATCTCTTAATTAAATACTTGAATACTTTATAAAAAACGAGTCCCCATAAAATACCATCTAAAGTACCAAAGAAAATATCGCTGGGATAATGCACGCCCAAATACATCCGGCTATATTCAATTACTAGTGGAACTAAAAAAATAAAATATCGGTAACGGTTTTTTAATTGCGTTAATAATAAAAACAAGAAAAGCGCAACGCCTGTATTATTTGATGAATGTCCTGAGAAAAATCCAAATTGTCCGCCACGGTAATGATTCACTAAATGTATCTTATCCATTATTTCTAAATTATGCGTCGGCCTGTAACGTTCAACGGAATGTTTAACGAGTTCGGTGGAGCGATCGCAAAACAAAATAATAAATGCAACACACAACACGGCGGTTCCTAAAAATTTAATTCCTTTTTGTTTATAGAAATACCAAAGTATAAATAACCATAATGGAATGAAAACCCATCCGGCTGATGCTTGCCAAAATATTGAATCCAATACGGGATGATTTGCACCGTTAATGGCTAAAAGAATAGTTCTGTCAATATTCTCGAGTGTCTCAAACATTTACCGCCTGCGTTTCTTTTTTTTGTTCGACTTATTTTGACTTCCGTGATCGTTTTGTTTTTGTTGGTTGAATTTTTTTCTTTCATGTCTTTGCTGGGAGCTTCCTCCTTCTGATTTTTCAACATCAGAATCCATGAAACCAAAATCCAATTGTTTTTTTAGCAGATCGGCTTTTTTCACAATTACAAAAACAGTATCTCCTAAAGCATAAACTTTTCCTTTGTTCCTTCCAACGTAACGGTAATTATCTTCATCAAAAGTATAACTGTCATCGTTCATTTCTCTTGCACGGACTAAACCTTCACATTTATTTTCCACGATCTCAACAAAAATTCCCCACTCCGTAACGCCGCTAATTGTTCCTTTAAATATTTGTCCGATCTTATCCGACATAAACTCAACCTGTTTATATTTAATAGAAGCGCGTTCAGCATCTGCAGCTACGCGTTCCATTTCGGAAGAATGTTTGCATAATAATTCGATATCTTCTCTGTTCGAATAAGTTGTTCCGTTTAATCTTGCTTCTAATAAACGGTGCACCATGACATCAGGGTAACGACGGATCGGGGAAGTAAAGTGCGTGTAAAATTCAAAACCTAAACCGTAATGACCCACATTTTTAGTTGTGTAAATTGCTTTCGGCATACTGCGTACTGCGAGCAATTCGATCATGCCTTGTTCTTTTTTATTTTTTACATCAACTAATAATTTATTTATAGACTGAGCCGTTTTTGTTTTATTGCTCACATTTAATTCATAACCGAAGCGTGACACAAAACTGCTTAGCTCCATCATCTTCTCATCGTTTGGTGTATCGTGAATACGGTAAACACAAACCAGACCATCTTTCTTTTTTTGCGATTGACTGTTATCCTTACCATCCGCTTTACTTAAAAATTCAGCTACTTTTCTATTGGCGAGTAACATAAAATCTTCAATTAATTTATGCGCGTCCTTTTGCGTTTTAAAAAATACACCAATAGGGTTTCCTTCTTCATCCAAATTAAATTTCACTTCGGCTTTGTCAAATACAATTGAGCCTTTGCGTAAGCGGTCGGCACGTAATTTTTTAGCCAGACGATCTAACACTAAAATATCGTCTTTGTATTCTCCCTCTTCAGTTTCAATTATTGTTTGAACATCTTCGTAAGCAAAACGTTTATCACTGAAAATAACTGTCTTTCCAAACCATTGATCGTGAATTACTGCATCATCATCCAATTGAAAAACGGCACTGAAACAATATTTTTCTTCTTTCGGTCGGAGTGAACAAGCAAAATTACTTAACACTTCGGGTAACATCGGAATGCAACGGTCCACCAAATAAACTGAAGTGGCGCGGTTCACGGCTTCTTTATCTAAAATTGAATGTGGCTTTATATAATGAGAAACATCAGCAATATGAACACCAACTTCCCATAAACCATTTTCTAATTTTTGTAATGATAAAGCGTCATCAAAATCTTTTGCATCCGCCGGATCGATCGTCATGGTAGTAACACCACGGAAATCTCTGCGTTTTGCAATTTCGCTTTGTGTTATTTCAGTAGGAATTTTTTTCGCGGCTGCTTCTATTTCATCAGGGAAATGTTCAGGCAAACCATACTCCGCCATGATGGCGTTCATTTCTGTTTGATGTTCTCCGGGATTTCCGAATACACTTACAATTTCTCCTGTAGGATTTTGATCACCGTTTCTCCATTCTTTAAAACGAACTAAAACTTTTTGA
>JANYCL010000104.1 GCA_025360355.1 Sphingobacteriaceae bacterium | reverse complement strand
CTAATTACTTTCCCATCAAAAACATCAATATTACTTATGTAATTACTATGGGTACCATTAATATTGATTATTGTGTTTGGATAAGGCGGAGATCCTAAGCTTTTAACAAAGCCGCTAACAAGATCTGCTACCCAATAAGTTGTGGTATTAAAATCAAAAGCAACATCTTTGACTGAAGCATAATTAAATTGATAATAAGAAACATATTCCTGTCTCACTTCTGCTGAATTATAAACCTCGAAACCAAATTGATCCTGCATACAAAGAAAATTGCTGTTATCAGTCGGGAACATTTTTTGAATTATATATGGAAAAGGTTTCTTGATGGTGTCCTTTTTCCAGAACGTACCATCATAGCTATAAAGAGTATCTTTATTTAATATGCCCGATGCTGCAAATGGCGAATAATTTGCAATTATCTTATTTTTATATTTTACAACTGCATTATATGCTCCTAAAGGAACGCTGCTAATTATACTCCAGTTCTGAAAGTTATTTAAAAGCGTTGCGGTGTTTGCCTTATAAAGACCGGAAGTTGTAGCTGCAATAATTGTTGTATCAGTTAATCCAATTTGGTAAACATTTAAATAAGAACCGCCGGGACCGATGTAATAAGTGTCTTTAATTTCGATCTTATCAGTATCAAAAACAATTATTCCAAAACCACATGCTAAATAAGCAATGTTATTTTTGAATGTTACTTCATTAATGTTTTTCTTACCGGTTATTGTTTTGTTTTTTATATCTGAGAAATTGATAATTTCTGTGCCGCGTATAATGTCAATATTAGCGTTATTATAAACTACTAAAAGAGTCCCGTTATATGGATTATATCTCAACAGCTGTATTCCAATATCCGACAACCCATTTATTTTACTAATAGTTTCTATTGTGCCATCTACGGTATTATACTTTAATATCCCTGCTCCGTTTGAGGTATAAACGAAATCTCCCGCTTTTGCAACTGTATTACAGGAATTGTAACTAAGATGGTCTTTCCATTGTCCAACTTTTATTTGTGCTAACATATTCAGCCACACAAACAAAAAGCTTAAAATTATTGGTACTTTCTTGCCCATACCTACTTTAACGTAAAAACATCAAATTTATTATAAATTTACCTTAAATAAATGGATTATCTTTGTTCAAATTAAAGCTCTGTAGTTCAATGGATAGAATGGGAGTTTCCGGAACTCTTGATATAGGTTCGATTCCTATCAGAGCTACTAAAATAGGTTTAAGCAAATTGTGTAATCAATTATTCCTTACCTTCTTTGCTAAAAAAATAATTGTCTAAGATCAGCAGATATTCTCCCTTCCTCTTGTTGTTGTTTGTTTTTGCAGTAGCGGAATTTATAATCCGGCCTATTGGAGAATTTTCACTCAACGATGATTTTGCTTACGCGCGATCGGTTTATTTTTGGGATAAAACAGGTGTTTTTGAGATTGGAAACTGGCCGGCTATGTCTCTGTTTTCGCACGCCTTGTTAGGTTTAGCTTTTGTAAAAATATTTGGTTTTTCATTTACGGTTTTACGTTTTGCTAATATGGCTTTGTGCCTTGCTACACTATTTTATCTTTACCGTTTCATTTTAAAATATCATAGTTCAACTGTTTCCGCGCTTATCTGCGGCTTTGTTGTTTTCAATCCTTATTATATGAATTTATTTAATTCATATATGACAGATCTAACTTTCTGTAATTTTTCATTTTTATCTTTTTATTTTTTACATTCATATTACAAGTCCAAAAAAAATCATAAACTAATTTTGTTCTTTGTTTTTTCAACGCTTGCTACGTTGGTCCGCCAGCCGGGTATTGCTTTGTTCTTTTCTTTTTTTATTGTTGCGTTGCTCGACTATTTTAAAAATAAAAATGTTTTTCCGTTAGCGATCTCTATTTTATTTTTTCTTGGCGGATTGATCATACTGTTCTTCTTTGAGGTGAAAATTTTTGGAAGAGGGTCGGTTCCGGAAAATTATCAGAGCTTGTTTTTTTCAAAAAGCGATAATCCCTCTTGGGATAATAAACAGCATCCGGAATTAAGCAGTTTGATCCTTGGCGAAAACGCATTGCAAAACCTTGTGGGAAAAGCTATACGAATACTTAAGTTTAGTGGGAGTTTATTCCTGCCCCTTTTCATTTTGTTTTTCCCGATTTTTAAAAAACGTTTTGTTGAATGTAACAAATTTGTTTTTTTCGCCGGTACTTTTATTTTTTTGATCGCATTATTTGCAATTAATAACAAAGCTGTAACTGGCGATATTGTAATTGATCTTGGTTTGGGAATTGAATCAACTGTTGACAGATTATATATCGGCACCAACGTTCAGCATGGCAGTGCTCCAATTTTATTTGATAGTTTAATTGTTTTATTTGTGATCGGTTATTTGCTTTTTTTAAGCTATGTGTTTTCTGCTCAATTCCGTAATTTTTTTAGTTTAAAACCAACCTTACAATATTTAGTTTTTGTGGCAATGGGATATTTAATTCTTATCAGCATTGCCGAGAGTTCGTTCGATAGGTATTGTATGTTTTTTGCTTTTTTTATTCTCGTGTTCCTTGTTCAAAAAAAATATACGCATTCCCGTTCTTCCCTTATACTTTCTGTTGTAGTTTGTATTTTGATCGGAACTTTTTCTGTTTTGGCCACCAAAGATTACTTTACTGCCGCGAGATTGAAAAAGAGAATCCGCACAGAACTAATTACTTCACTTAAAATACCTGATCCAGAAATAAATTCCAGCGGCGAGCATCAGTTTTGGGATAAAACACTTAGCGATTTTAATTGGGTAAACTGGGATCATTATAATGATAAAAAGTATCTTATAACACGCGGACCCATTCCCCAATTCGAAACCTTTAAAATTTATACCTATAGGAGATTTGTCCCATGTGGTACGGATACTTTTTTTGTCCTTAAAAAAAGCGATAAAAACCTTAATTAAGCATCACCTTAACAACGGGCTAAAGTTTTTGATTCTCTAAAAGCCACAATTCCATTATTATGAGGATTATTCTAAGGTATTAAGGCTTATCTTAAATCTGTTTAAAATCTCTAAAAGTTGGCATTTCTGTTGCTTTTTTCCAAAATACGTAGTAATATTGCACCCCCAGTTTAGAGAATTTTCCTTCTTAGCTCAGCTGGTTAGAGCACGTGACTGTTAATCACGGGGTCCCTGGTTCGAGCCCAGGAGAAGGAGCAATAAGAGGATGCAAAAGCTGCATCCTTTTTTTTTAAATTAAAGCATATAAAATATGAGTTTATTAGTTGTAGGTACCGTTGCATTTGATGCAATTGAAACACCTTTCGGAAAAACAGATAAAATAGTTGGCGGAGCCGCTTCTTATATTGCTCTTGCTGCTTCTTATTTTCATAAAGATATAAGCCTGGTTTCAGTTATCGGTGATGATTTTCCGCAGGAGTTCTTAAATATTTTAAAGGATAAAGGCACTAATTTAGATGGTTTACAAATTAAGAAAGGTGAAAAATCTTTTTTCTGGGCGGGTAAATATCATAACGACCTAAACAGCCGCGATACATTAGAAACACAACTAAACGTATTGGAGAATTTTGATCCGATCGTTCCGGAAAGTTCAAAGTCAGTTGATTTTTTAATGTTGGGAAATTTAGTTCCTGCAGTTCAACAAAAAGTTATTTCACAATTAACCAAACGTCCGAAATTAATTGTACTTGATACAATGAATTTTTGGATGGATATTGCGATGGATGATCTGAAAAAAACATTGACTATGGTTGATGTTTTAACTATTAATGATTCTGAAGCGCGACAACTTTCAGGCGAGTATTCATTGGTAAAAGCGGCACAGAAAATTTTAAAAATGGGCCCGAATGTTTTAGTGATCAAAAAAGGTGAGCATGGCGCTTTGTTATTTAATAAAGATGAAGTGTTTTTTGCTCCGGCTCTTCCATTAGAAGATGTTTACGATCCAAC
>JANYCL010000075.1 GCA_025360355.1 Sphingobacteriaceae bacterium | reverse complement strand
ACAAAACCTTCTATGTTTTTTAATGCTCCTGAAGTTATTTTTACTTTATCGCCTTCTTTATATTTTTGTTAGGATAACGAATTTAGAAAACGAAAAAACCATACAAACTCCCGGCGTTGTTAATTTTGTCCGCGCCGAAGGGAAAATTGCCAAAGTGCGTGAAGTTGAAATTGAACGTTTAAAACAATTGATAGAACTCGGTTACCAGATGGAATTGAACGGCGTGAAACAAAACTATAAAGAAGGCGATAAAGTAAAAATAACTTCAGGAGCATTAAAAAACATAGAAGGTTTTGTAGTTGAGAATAAAGAAGGCAGATACATCGATGTTCTATTAGAAAGCATCGGCCAAAGCATACGCGTTAAATTGCCTGAAGAAATATTAATACCAATAAACAAATGACAGAAGAAAAAAATTGGGATTTGATCATCAAACCTAAACCAAACATTTTTCATTTGGGTTTAAAAGAAGTTATTGAATACAAAGATCTAATTTGGTTGTTTGTAAAAAGAGATATGGTGGCTCAGTATAAACAAACTGTTTTGGGTCCGTTATGGTTAATTATCCAGCCGTTATTATCTACTTTATTTTTTACAATAATTTTCGGCAGTTTCGCTAAGTTTGATACTAAGGGAATTCCTTATCCTATTTTTACTTTATCCGGATTGACAATTTGGAATTTTTTCTCTACTTCATTAAATAAAACATCAAGCGTATTTGTAAGTAATGCCGGTATTTTTGGTAAAGTATATTTCCCAAGATTAACTGTTCCCGTTTCTACACTTATTTCAAATGGTTTTACTTTCCTGATCCAATTTTTTATTTTGCTTCTGCTTTTATTGTATTATAAAATTTTTAATAATTATGATTGGCAAGTAGATCTTAAACTGCTTTTTCTTTTCCCAATTGTACTTATTCTGTGTGGTTTGTTTGGTTTAGGATGTGGTTTAATTATTTCTTCATTAACCACTAAATACCGCGACCTTACTTTTTTGGTTGGATTTGGCCTACAGTTTGTAATGTATTTCTCTTCAGTTGTATTTCCTATTGATAAATTTAGTTCTAAAATACAATTGCTATTTAATCTAAATCCGTTGTTACACATTGTTGGTTTGTTCAGAGCAATATTTATCAACGCTCCTTTACCGGAAATTCAATGGTTGCTGTACAGTGCAGTCTGGACTATTTTAGTTTTAATTATTGGAGCAGTTGTCTTTAATAAAGTTGAAAAATCATTTATGGATACAGTTTAATGAGTGCGGTAATTAAAGTAGAGAACGTAAGTAAATTATATCAGTTAGGTGATATTGGTTCAGGCTCTGTATCTAATGATATAAAACGCTGGTGGGCTTCAGTTCGCGGCAAAGAAAATCCTTTTGCAGAAATAGCCGAAACCAATGACCGGACTGCAAAAGGTAATACCGATTATGTATGGGCATTAAAAGATATAAGTTTTGATGTACAACAAGGAGAAGTATTAGGTATTGTTGGTAAAAATGGAGCAGGAAAATCAACCTTACTAAAAATATTATCAAGAACTACTTTGCCAACCTCAGGAGAAATAAAAGTAAAAGGAAGAATTGCAAGTTTATTAGAAGTAGGAACAGGATTTCATCCCGATCTGTCAGGCCGTGATAATATTTTTTTAAATGGCGCTATATTAGGAATGAAAAAAAGGGAGATTAAAAGCAAATTCGATGAGATCGTAGATTTTAGCGGAGTAGAAAGATATATCGATACTCCGGTAAAAAGATACAGCAGCGGAATGTATGTGCGTTTAGCTTTTGCTGTTGCAGCCCATTTGGAGCCCGAAATATTAATTGTTGATGAGGTTTTATCTGTTGGTGATTACGAATTCCAAAAGAAATGCCTCGGTAAAATGAAAGATGTTTCCGGACTTGGAAGAACAGTTCTATTTGTAAGTCATAATACCGCTGCGTTAAAATCATTATGTTCAAAAGCTGTGTTTTTGGAAAATGGATTAGTAAAAGAAATTGGGGCTACTGAAGAAATTCTGAATAAATATCATACCCGCGTAACAGATCTTTCGCTTAATAAAAGCTGGACAAAAGAAAGTGCACCCGGTAATGAAAACGTGAAAATTATTTCAGCAAAAATAACCACAGATAATGGAAGTGAAAAAATATTTATTGATACTTCTTTTGATGTGGATATTGAATTTGAATTAACACATCCTCCGGTATCGTTTTTTACAGGTATTTTATTTAATACTTTACAGGATGAGATGGTTTTTGTGAGTCCTGCAAATCCGATTGACGCAACCTCTGGACGTTATACATGTAAATGTAAAGTCCCTGGAAAACTTTTAAATAACAGAGGCTATACACTGAATGTTTATTTTGTGAAAAACAGACAAGATGAAATGTATTTAGCGGAAAGCCTACTAACGTTTGACGTTCTCGATTTACCAAGAGGCGAAGGTGTTTTTCTTGGGGACTACGTTGGCAACATAAGACCACAACTAGATTGGACTATTAAACGCATAGATTAATAATAAAAACTTTGTATCTTTATATAGAATAGACAATGATAACAGGAATAAAAAATAGATTTAAATGGTTCTTTAATCCTCCGGTTCATAACCAGCCTGTAGCTGTTGCTGAAAAAGATCCTGAATTAGAAAGGAAAGAATATTTATTAGCAAAATACGGATTCTGTCAGCTACCAACTGTTGATCTGACTGAACTTTTGCCGGACTTTTCAGAAACAGTAAACAATTATACTTACTTGGAAGGAACTTCATTGGTAACTGATATTGCATTACTAAAAGCACTTGCGAGAAAATTTGCGGATTGTAATTATTTGGAAATTGGAAGCTGGCGCGGAGAAAGTTTATCGAATGTGGCTGAAGTTGCAAAAAAATGTATTTCAATAACTTTATCTCCTGCTGAAATGAAAGAACTGAATTTCGGTGACGGATTTATTCAGGCACATGGAATTTTTTCAAAAAATCTGAATAACGTAACTAAAATCGAGCACAACTCACAAACTTTCGATTTTTCTAAACTAACTGATAAATTCGATTTGATTTTTGTAGATGGCGATCACAGCTATGAAGGCGTGAAACTAGATACTGAAAAAGTTTTAGCGTTACAAAAAAGTAATGATTCGATCGTTGTCTGGCACGATTATGGAAATTATACTGAAAGACCAAATTATACTACACTTGCAGGTATACTAGACGGATTGCCTAAAAGCGAACATAAGTATCTTTACCATGTTTCAAATACAATTTGCGCTGTCTTGATAAGGAAAGATTATAAAACGTACATGAGCGAATTTCCTACAATGCCAAATAAATCATTTTCTATAAGTCTTCAAACCAAAAAAATTTAAAGCGTGGATTCTAACAGCGAAATTAAAAAAAGAGAAATTTATCTTCCGTTCGGTAAACCTAGTTTTACTGAAGAAGAATTTGAGGCTGTAGCCAGAGTCATGAAAAGCGGATGGATCGGAATGGGTAACGAAGTCGCAGCTTTCGAACAAGAATTGGCGGCTTACTTGAATGTACCGCATGTCATAACGGTCGACTCCTGTACCTCTGCACTATTTCTTTCATTAAAAGCGCAGGGAATAAAGGAAGGTGATGAAGTTGTTATTTCTTCATTAACATGGTGCAGTTCTGCAAACGCCGCTGTGTACTGTGGCGCTAAACCTATATTCGCAGATATTGACGAAAATTCATTACTTACAACAACAGAAAATATTCAGGCAGTTCTTACGCCAAAAACCAAAGCAATAGTGATCGTACATTACGGTGGATTGGCATTTGAAGTAGATGAGTTAAGAAATAAATTGCCGGAGAATATTGTGATCATCGAAGACGCTGCACACGCATTAGGCGCTTCATTTAAAAATGGAAAAAAAGTAGGGTCATCAGGTAATCTTACTTGTTTCAGTTTTTATGCTAACAAAAATTTATCTACCGGCGAAGGTGGAGCAATAGCTTTGTTCGATGATAAACTTGCTGATAATTTAAGAAGTTTAAGACAACACGGTATGCCTGTAAATGCTTGGAAGCGTTTCATAAATCCTAAATCTATGATCTATTCCCAATTGGAACAGTTGGGTTTTAAAATGAATTATATCGATCTGCACGCTTGTATTGGCCGTGTACAATTAAAACGTTTTGATGAAATGCAGAAAATGAGACTTCATGTTGCGAAGCGCTATGCTGCTGAATTAGATCTAAAGTATCAAAGCGGTCTCACCGACGAAAAACATGCAAAGCATTTGTATGTTGTACGTTTACCAATCACAAAGATGAAAATGACACGCGACGAATTTTTGCTCGAAATGCGAGATAGGAATATTGGCGCGAGCATTCACTATATGCCTTTGCATATGATGGATTTCTACAAAGAAAATTATGGAATTCAAAACTTAACAGTAAGTGAAAATGTGTTCAAAGAAATTATAACATTGCCAATAAGTGCAAGTATGACAAATGAAGATATAACAGATGTAATCACAAATATTAAACATGTATTAAACTCATGACAACAGAAACAAAAAAGAAACCGCAGTATGGATTTTATGGAAGATTAAGTCCGGAATTCCCTTCTCAAATAATTATCGACTCAACTGAGTTATGTAATTTGGCATGCATTCACTGTCCGCATCCGGCATTTAAACAGTCTGAACATTATTCAGGTAAGTCTCAATCACCTGAATTAAATCAGAAAATAGTTGATGAAATACGGGAGTACGGAAAAGGCATTACGCAATATATCCGTTATACAGGCGAAGGGGAACCTTTATTGCATCGTTATATTTATGATATGATGGGATATGCTGTAAAAAATTCCGGCACTATGGTTACACTTACAACCAATGGAACATTGTTAACAGGTCCGCGAATTGAAAAAGTTTTAGAAACCGGTGTTAATGTTATTGATATCAGTACTGACGCTTTTACAGAAGAAGCTTACGCTACCATTCGTGTGAATGGAGATCTGAAAATTGTTAGACAAAACATTATTAATCTCATTAAAAAAAATAATGAGAACGGACATAAGGCAAAAATAATTTTAAGTTTCATTGAGCAACCGCAAAATGCAGGTGAGGGTCCGTTGTTCGAACAATTCTGGAAAGATCAGGGTGCTGATTATGTTGTTGTAAGAAGACTTCACTCAGGTGCCGGTGCTGTAGCAAATTTAGCTGAAGACCTTGTGAAAGAAGCCGGAGATTCTGAACGCACACCGTGTTTATATCCTTGGGAACGGATAATTTTAAATCCAAGAGGTGAACTTGTTTTTTGTCCGCAAGATTGGGTTCACGGCTCAATGGTTGCAGATTATAGAAATACAACTGTTCGTGAAGTGTGGAAAGGTGAATTCTACAAAAAATTACGCGAAGCACACATGTGCAACAAATACGATAACCCTCAGTTTTGTGGTAATTGTCCAGATTGGAAACAAACGCGTTGGCCGGATGAAGGCAGAAGTTATGCCGACATGATTGAAGAATTTAAAAATAAAGAATTCGAATAGAGTGAACTGGATACTTCATTCCAAACCCTGGATCACTGAAGAAGATAAACAAGCTGTTGCAAATGTAATGGCAGGTGGATTTATTGGTTCAGGGGAGATCACAAAAAACTTTGAGAAAAAATTTGCAGAGTGGGTTGGTTGTTCAATTCCTGGAGTTGCCGTTTCAAGTGGAACTGCTGCAGTTTATCTCGCATTAAAAACAATTTCTGTTTCAAAGGATG
>JANYCL010000058.1 GCA_025360355.1 Sphingobacteriaceae bacterium | reverse complement strand
GAAAAGGCGGCACCAAACTGGCACTTCAGCCGCTCGGCCTCTTCAGGGCTCGTGCGAATCAGATTGCTGAGGTCGCTCGTCACATGCCCTCCCCCAATCGGGATCGAGGCTGCGTAGGCCAACGAACCGCCTGAAAAGACTCTGAGGACCACTTACGCCGAGCGACGCAATCGTGCGCGTGATCCATTTTAGTTGAATCCGTTTTTTCAGCTTCTTTTGATTCAGTTGCTTCATTTTCTTCGCCAACTTCTTTGCCTTCTTCTTTACCTGAAACTTCAGAATGTTCGCTTTTGCCGCCTTTTTCACAAGCTTCCTTACATTCTTTCGAACATTCTTCTTTTCCTTCGCAGCAACCGTGACAAGGATTTCCTAAGCTTACAAATAATAAAATAATAAAAATAGTTATAGAGCCAAGAATTAAAGGAGCAGTAAATGCTACAGGTTTCTTTTCGTTGTGGCCGTTGTTGTGATGATCGTTTGACATAGTTTTAAATTTTATGCTGTAAAAATAAAAATAATTATACTTTTAAAAAAGTGTTACTGCTTAATAAACTTAAAGTTTTGAACAGACTTCCCGTCACTTAACTTTCCGTTATACAATCCCTGGCTCAAACCCGAAATATCAATGGTGTGTTTATTTAAAATCTCGTTATTAGATAGGTTTTTTTTGACGATGAGTTGTCCGGATAAATTATAAACCTCCAAGCTTAGGTCTTTACTTTTTGGAACCAAAATATTTAATTCATTGATAGTAGGATTTGGGTAAATGGCAAAAGCCAATTGTTGTTCTTGCATTTCATTTATACCGGCAAAAGAGCGAGGAATATCACGGTAACGCACCATAGTCGGCGTAAAATTTCCGCCTACTAAATTCCCACTCACTTCAAAATAAGGGATCTTCTCTCCGATTGTCAACCATTGATAACTCCGCACATAATTTGGGAAAGGAATATTAAGTGTGATAGGGGAAGTAAGCATAATTGTGTCTTGAGAATATTGTGTTGTTACCACTCTCAAACAAGGCTGAGTTCCTAATGGAGTTCTAACGTTACCCCATCCGTCAGCTTGTGTAATACGATAACCTCTTTTTTTATACACAAATGGAATTAATGAAGTTGACGGTGTAGATAATTTGAAAGTTGTTGAATCCCTGTTACCATAATTCAAAGGGAATTCATACAATTCATCTTCGTCGGTGTAAGTTGCACCTACCGGTATTCCGGAAATGGTCATTCCTGTTCCTTCAGCGTTAAACGATGTTGTCGAAACTTTCTTATAGAAATCCCAGATGTTCTTCATTGTTAAAGAGACAGTTCCCAATGGAATTGCAGGCAAACCAGGAACAGAATCCTGAATTTTTTCGCCGTATTTCGGGAAGAAAAAATAAAAGAAATAAGGCGATGCGGAAGAAGGCTGAAATTGACGTACTGCCTGATTATTTGTATTCAAAGAATCAAATTTCCAGAAGAAATTAGCGCCGGTTAAAGTATAATTGGTATTGGCAGGATTCAACAAAGAGGGAATCGTTGGCAATGAAACTCTCGCCGAATCACCCGAAACAGGCATATTGGTGCTGGTTATGGTAATTTGCGCATTTGTTAATGCTGAGATTAAAACTAAAGCAATGAGTATAAGTTTTTTCATTCTTTTTAAATTTCAATAAATGTAATAAAATTTAGTAAATAAACGTTAATGATTTATTAGTAATTTAAGGCAAAATATGCCCAAAAAGGCTTTCAAATATCTATTGTTTTATATCGGTTTAGCTTGCTTTTTAAAGGTAAGCGCACAAAACCCGGTCGGAATGGCAGGACCATTCACCCTGAAATTAATTAATTCCGATTCGGTTAAAGTTTTTAAATACGTAAAGTATAAAGATAAATACAAAACAAAAAAAGATCTGGTGAGAAGCGTGAATGGCGTTTTAGACGATCTTCGCTTTCAAGGTTATTTGCTTGCGGATATTGATGCGATAAAAGGAGATTCCCTAAACAAAATTTATTATTTACGCGTTGGGAAAAAATTTAAATGGGCACAACTTAAAAAAGGCAATGCCGACATGGATATGCTTTCCCGTTTAGGCTACAGCGAAAAACTCTATACCAATAAACCTTTTAGTTATAGTCAAACCGCCCGCTTAATTGAAAAAACAATTACAGAATATGAAAATAACGGTTACCCATTCGTTTCCTTAAAACTTGATAGCATAAGTGTAAATGAAAATACATTGAGCGCCGTTTTAAACATTACCAAAAATAAACTAATAAGGATCGATAGCGTTGTTGTGAAAGGCGATGCGAAGATCAATAAAACATTTTTGTACCGTTACTTGGGCTTAAAGCCTTTAATGCCTTATGATGAAGCTTCGTTCAGGGCCATCTCTAAAAAAATAAAACAATTACCATTTTTAACTGAGGCAAAAGGACAAGAGATCCGGCTCACCGAAAAACAAAATAAGTTATTTTTATTTTTAGGCAAGAAAAATTGTTCGCAATTTGATGGTATAATCGGGATCTTGCCTGATGACAAAACTAAAAAAACAATTTTTACGGGAGATGTAAAAATAAAATTAGTGAATACAATTTTCCGCGCTGGCGAAACATTTGATCTGAACTGGCGGCGTTTGCAAAGTCAGACGCAAGATTTTAAAGGTCAGGTTATTTATCCTTACATTTTAGGTTCACCAATTGGTGTTGATTACGCTCTCAAAATTTATAAAAAGGATAGTTCCTTTATTGACGTAAATAATAATGTTGGTTTGCAATATTATTTCAGCGGACTAAATAATTTAAAAGTCTTTTACAAACAACGTACAGCAAATTTACTTTCAACATCCGGTTTGGCTTTTATCACTACTTTGCCAGATTATGCCGACATCAGCACTTCATCTTATGGTTTAGGTTTAACTTTCGAAAAATTAGATTACCGTTTCAATCCACATAAAGGTTACGCGATAAATATTTCCGGACAAACAGGAAACAAAACCATAAAAAAGAATTCTAAAATAAATGACATTGTGTACAATAACCTGCAATTAAAATCAACACAATATCAAAGCGAAGGCAATGTAAATTTGTTCTTCCAACTAAAAGGCAATAGTGTTTTGCGAATGGCAGCGCAGTATGCAACAGTGTTTGGAACCGCGCCTGTTTTTAAAAATGAATTATTCCGCATTGGTGGTTTAAGAACTTTGCGCGGTTTTGATGAAGAAAGTATTTATGCTTCATCTTACGTTATTCCAACTTTAGAATACCGTTTTTTATTCGGACAAAATTCAAATATTTTATTGTTTGCAGAAGGTGCCTGGTATGAAAATAACAGTTCAACTATTTATTTAAAAGATATGCCATACAGTATCGGCGCAGGTATAAATTTTGATACAAAAGCAGGCATTTTTTCTTTAAATTATGCTCTGGGAAGTCAAAAAGGGAATGCTATTGATGTGAGGTCGGGAAAGATACATTTTGGCTTAACCGCTTTATTTTAATATGAACTAAAAAACATTATCTTTGATATAAATAGTTCTCAATTCTAAAATTATAAACTCATGAAAATAAAATTACTTTTCACTGCTTTTTTAATTTGTGCTTTTACTTTTAAATTCTCTGCACAAACTTATCCGTCGTTAAATTTTACATTGTTAAGTAAAATGGATCCTAATGGTGATCTCACCGGAACTGATAACCGTAAATATTCGGGATGTTGGGGTTGGGTTCAAACTTCAAAAAGTAAAGAATATGCAATTATCGGTTCAAGCGCTAAAACTTATTTCGTAGATGTTACCAATCCTTTTGCTCCTGTAATTTGTGATTCAGTTCTTAACAGACATGCAGGCTGTACATGGCGAGAATTAAAAACATATCAGAATTATTGCTACATCGTAAGTGATGATGGCGCGCCAAATACTTTTCAGATCATTGATATGTCTTACCTGCCAGATTCGGTGCACGTAGTAAAAGACGACAATGTTTTATTTGAACGCGGACATACTTGTTGGATCGATGGTAACAAATTATACGTAGGCGGACAAACCTCATCAAGCAGTGTTTTATCTAACATGTGTGTTTATAGTTTAGCAACACCTTCTGTTCCGGTTTTATTAAGAACACTTTCACAAGACGTTCCTTCTATAACTTATGTGCATGATATGTTCGTTCGTAACGATACGGTTTTTGCTTCTGCAGGAAATCAAGGATTGTATGTTTTAAAATTCAATTCTTCACTGAATACATTTAGTTTAATAAGTTCATTCACAGGTTATCCCGGTGCGGGATACAATCATGCAAGTTCTTGGACAACTAATGGACAAACACTTGTTTTTTGTGATGAAGTCCCAACCGGCGTTCCGATCAAAGTTGTAAATACAAATACGCTCACAAATATTGTTTTAACAAGTACCATGTCACCAAACAGCAATTCCCAAATGGTGGCGCATAATCCTTATGTATTAGGAAACAATTACGCTTTTGTTTCCTGTTATCAGGATGGTTTATATTTATACGATATTTCGAATCCTAATACTCCTGTTGTTGCCGGTTACTTTGACAGTTACCCTCAGGGCGGTGCTAATTTTTCAAATAATTACGGGGCTTCTTCCTACCGCGGTAACTGGGGTGCTTACACCTATTTACCAAGCGGTGTTATAATTGTGAATGATATGCAAAATGGATTTTTCCTTATTAAATCAACTGTTACTGGTATGACGGTAAAAGAAAAAACAAATGTATTAGAAGCAAATGTTTATCCAAACCCAACAAAGAACGATCTCAATATTTCATTCATCAATCCGGATGCTAAAAAATATTCTATTGTTATGACAAACATTCTCGGACAAACAATTTATTCGGAAGAAAATTTAAATGATTGTTCTTTCCCTGTTACATTTAAAACTTTGGATGTTTCGAAATTAGAAAGCGGAAGTTATTTGCTAAGCATTAAGGCTAACGAAAAACAATTCCAGAAAAAAATTATCATCGCTAAATAATTTTATGTTCTCTAAAGATTCAGTAATTGGCGTAATTGGTTCGGGTGCTATGGGCGCAGGTATTGCACAAGTTGCAGCTACTGCCGGACATATAGTTAACGTTTACGATAACAATGTTAAGTCGCTGGAAAAAGCGCAGGCCAATTTAAAAGCAAGTTTAACTAAGTTAGTTGAGAAACAAAAAATTTCTGCTGACCAATCGCAAAGCATTTCAAAAAATATAAATTTTGTTTCTGATCTGAATTCTTTTTCAAAATGTAATCTGGTAATTGAAGCAATTGTTGAAAATTTAGAAGTGAAACAAAAAGTTTTTTCTGATCTCGAAAAAATAGTTTCTGCTACTTGTGTTTTAGCAACTAATACTTCATCATTATCCATAACATCAATTGCATCGGCTTGTACAAAACCCGAAAGAGTTTTAGGAATTCATTTTTTTAATCCGGCAACTATAATGCCGCTTGTTGAAATTATTCCGGGGATTGCAACGAAGCAAAATTTAGCAGGCGATGTAAAAAAATTAATTGACAGCTGGGGTAAGGTGACCGTTATAACAAAAGATACGCCTGGCTTTATTGTGAATCGTGTTGCTCGTCCGTTTTACAGTGAAGCATTGCGTATTTACGAGGAAAACATTGCTGATATTCCAACTATCGATTGGGCAATGAAAGAATTCGGCGGTTTTAAAATGGGACCGTTTGAATTAATGGATCTGATCGGTCATGATGTAAATTATATTGTTACAGAAACAGTTTGGAAACAATTTTATTTTGATCCGCGTTTTAAACCGGCTTTATCACAAAAAAGATTATTGGAAGCAGGTTTTTTAGGTAAAAAAAACGGCAAAGGTTTTTATAATTATGCAGAAGGTACAGCGCCTCCTGAACCAAATAAAGATCCTGCCATCGGAAAACTTATTTTTACCCGCGTTTTAGCTTTGTTAATTAACGAAGCAGCCGATTCCCTTTATTATAAGATCGCGAGTAAAGAAGATATTGATCTGGCTATGACCAAAGGGGTAAATTATCCAAAAGGTTTGCTAAAATGGGCCGATGAAATTGGTCCGAAAAACGTCCTCCAAACAATGATGGTTCTCTACGATCTTTATCAGGAAGACCGATACCGCCCAAGTGTGCTTTTGAAGCAAATGGCATTACAAAATAAGGGCTTTTACTAAGTCATAAACCATTTTCACTCATTTGTCGGTTTTCATTAGAATCAGTTCATTAAATTTGAACATAAAATTCTCAAAAAATGAAAAAAATATTCACTTCAGTTTCAATTGTCATAGCTCTAGGCTTAATTATTGCTTCTTGTACAATTAAGAATAACGATAATATCACACCAACTTATAGAAACCAATCTACAGGTACAGGTGCAAATCCAAATATTCATGCAGTAACCGTTACAGGTACACAAACTGTAACTAACATGGCTACAGCAAATACAGCATTATATATTGGCAGCAGCATCCCGGGATGGAATTATAACACTTTCGCTAGTAATCCAACAAAATTTGTAGCTAGTAATACTGGCGGTACAAGTATTGAGATCAGATTTAGTGGTCCAATAACTGCAGGAATTTATGCTTTTACATCAGGAACTCCGAACGCGGGACAAGCTCAAATGGTGGTTTATGCAGCTCCAGGGCAACCAAGCGATATAGTATGGTATTCCAAGTCTGGTAGCGTTACAGTTAGTGGTATAAGCCCTAACTTTACAGCAACTTTTTCAAATATCGACTGTTTACAGTGGAGTTATTTGTTCCCGGTTGTAACAGTAACCGGAAACATGACTTGCTAAAACAAGCCCTCTTTACTAGGCCTAAATCCATTTTCACTCATTTGTGGGTATTTTGTTTGCGTAAAACAGCCAAAATAGCTATATTTGAATATCAATAACCCTCAAAAAATGAAAAAATTCTTAACACCAGCCCTAATAGTTACAGGTTTATCTGTTTTTATTGCTGTTTCTTGTCAAGACAAGAACAATGACAACATTACGCCAACTTATAAAAACCAGTCAACCGGTACAGGCGCTAATCCAAACATTAACGTAGTTACTGTTACAGGTACACAAACTGTTACTAATATGGCAACTGCAAATTCAGCATTGTATGTTGGTGGTTCTAATCCAGGATGGAGTTATGATGGTTGTGCTACAAGTCCAAATACTTTAACCGGTCATAATGGTAATACTCAAATTCAAATTTTATTTGGTGGTGGTGCTGTTACTTCAATGAATTATGCACTTACTTCAGGTATTCCAACTGCAGGACAAGCACGCATGACCATTACAAATGCTCCTGGTCAGCCTGATGGTATTGTTTGGTATTCTAAGTCTGGAATGGTTTCTGTTACAACAAGTACATTAACAGGTACACAAGCTTCCTTCACAAGTATTCAATGTTTACAATACTCTTTCTTGTTCCCTGTTGTTAGTACAACCGGTACATTAACTTGTATTTAATATTTAAATGATTTTTCTCAGAAAGGCTTCCCGATAACGGAAGCCTTTTTTATTTTTGCACTATTGCATCTCCTAAAAAAAATATCAGATCATCTCCGCGAAAGTTATAAGCTCGATCTAAGAGCATTAGCCATAATGCGTATTGGGATCGGTATTGTTCTTTTAAGTGATCTTATCATTCGAGCTACAGCATTAACTGCGCATTATACACAAGATGGAATTTTACCTGTATCCCTTTTACAGGAATTTGATTATAAGCCTTTGCGCTGGTCGTTTCATTATTTAAATGATTCTTTTGCCTATCAGGCGGTATTATTTTTTCTGAATGGTATTGTCGCGCTACTATTGATCGTTGGTTACAGAACGCGTTTGTTTACCTTTTTATCATGGATATTTTTAATCTCACTTCAGAACCGCAATCCATTCATACAACAAAGCGGTGATGATCTTTTACGTTTAATTCTATTATGGGCCTTGTTCATGCCCTGGGGAAATTTTTATTCGTGGGATTCTAAAAAAACAACTTCCTCTGTAAAGAATTATTTTTCTTTGGCCTCCTTAGGTTATTTATTATTGATCGTTTCTGTTTATATATTTTCAGCCATACAAAAAACTTCTCCCGAATGGAGAACCGAAGGCACAGCACTTTATTATACTTTAAGTTTAGATCAATTAAAAATTGGTTTGGGAGATTGGCTCTATCAACATCCTTCTTTAATGAAAGCATTAACCTTTTTAGTGTTTTATTATTTTGAGATCTTAGTCCCGCTTTTACTTCTCATTCCATTCAAAAATCAAATGTTCCGCGCGGTTTGTGTTTTCTCTCTTATTTTATTACATATCGGGATTTCTTTAAACGTGTACGTAGGATTATTTTTCATGATCGGGATTACAAGTTCGCTGGGATTATTACCATCAAGTGTGATGAATTGGTTCGATAAAAAAATTCTTAAACTCAAGATCAGATTTTCCGATTCGTTTTATGAAAGCAATTTAAATTTCGTTTTAAAAACAAGTGTCAATTGTTTTCTGGTTTTCCTAATCAGTTTTTGCCTGACCTATAATTTAGGATACATTCCTTCTTTTAAATATGTGTTAGCCGACAAAATGGTTTACGTAACCAACTCATTAAAACTGGAACAATATTGGGGCATGTTCTCACCGAACGTTTATAAAACCGATGGCTGGTATATTTACCGCGGCATAAAACAAAATGATTCCATTTGGGATATTTATAATGATAAACCGGGATTAGATAAAACCAAACCGGTTGACATTGACAAAATGTATCCAACCGACAGATGGAGGAAATTTGCAGAGAATTTCCAGAAGAACGATTACAATTTTATGCGGCCTTACTATTGCAAGTATTTAATACGGGAATGGAATAAAAAACATCCAGAAAATAAAATAGCCGGACTCAATATTATATTTTTATTAGAAGAGAGTCTGCCTGATTATAAAACCGCACCTTTAAAAGAACAAAACACTTGTTTGTGTTACGAGAATGAGCCTAAATAATATTATAAACTATTTAAAGTATTACTTCACTGCTAAAACAGCACATGGAGTTCATTCGCCTTTCGTTTATAAATTCATTACGGAGTTACTAGAAAGTTATAACAATGATTATTATCAGTTCAAAGAATTGGATGAGGTACGTAAAAGTTTATTAAAAAATAATTCTATAATAGAGATCACTGATTTTGGCGCGGGCTCTAAAATATTTAAAGATAACAAACGTAAAATTTCTGATATCGCAAAACATGGTATCAGCAAAAAAAAATATTCTGAACTTTATTTTAAGATGGTGAACTTTACCAACTCCAAATTTATTTTAGAATTGGGAACTTCCGTCGGACTAAACACATTGTATCTGTCAAAAGCCAATTCCGGATCTACTATTTACACCATTGAAGGTTGTGCTGAGTTAGCAAAATTTGCAGGAAATTTATTCAAAGAACAAAAAGCAGAAAACATTTTTTTAGTGAACGATACTTTCGAGAAAGCTTTACCAACCAGGTTAAAAGAAATTCCGCAATTAGATTTTTTATATGTGGATGGAAATCACAATTACCGATCTACTATTAATTATTTCAATTTAGGTCTCGAAAAAAAACATCATCACTCCGTTTTTGTATTCGATGATATTAATTGGAACGAAGAAATGCAAAAAGCATGGCAGGAAATAAAAGATCACCCTGAGGTGACAATTAGTCTGGATCTATTTTACGTTGGAATAATATTTTTCAGGAAAGAACAACAGCAAAAAGAACATTTCGTGCTGAAATATTGATCTACTCTATGATCAGTTTCTTTATTACAATCCCATTATTTGAATTAACTCTCACAAAATAGATACCTGATCTTTTCGCTTGTAAAGAATAAATTTCACTTCCGTTTTTCTCAAATTTTACTTCATTTCCAATTACATCAAATACTTTTACATCAGTAATTATTTCTTCCGATGAAATTTCAAAACTTCCGTTCGACGGATTCGGATAAATTAAAACATTCAATTCTTTATTTAAATTTTGTATTCCTGCTGTAATCGGACAACTTTTATTATTCTGAAGATACACACTCTTCACTGCAGTTGTTGCTAAGCCATAAACACTATTATAAATAATATCATTCCCGTAAGGACTCAAACTGCTAAACAAACCATTGGTGCTTATTTGTCTTGTCGGACAAACATCCGGTCCCCAACTCCACGACAACCAACCAATTTTTTTAGTCTTCAAAATTCTCAACAAAGCTTGATATTTTAAAGTATATAAACAATTAACAGTGTCATCCTGTAAGTTGGCAACCTCACCCAAAATAAAAGGAATATTTTTCGAGATCGCATAATTAATTTTACCAGCCATTTGTGTTGAATCATTTCCGGCATAACCGTACCAATAACCATGCGTGCTAAAAATTAAATTCTTTAGCGGATCATTGTTTTGTAAAGTTGTACCAATGTTTGCAAGAACATCCAAATTAGTTCCACATTCCGGACCATCGATCAATAACGGAACAGTAATTCCCGCAGTGCGCAAACTATTTACAATGCTTGTATATGTATTCGTAAATGCGGCCTGCGCGGTAACAGAATTACTTGCCCATGTTACATACAATGCTTCATTAGCAATATTTAAAATTAAACTGTGCTTATATTTATTGACGATAGTTAAAATAGCGGGCTGAGTATACCAAGTTGCAAGCGTAATAAGCGCCGCAGTTGAATTATTACAAGTTTGATCATGTAATTCAACAATGGGGATCATTTTCTTTTGAATACATTTCGAAATGGCACTATCCAAATAAACATAATTACCATATAAAGCGGGCGTCGGATTTTTATACCAAACCATGCGAACACAGTTCGCATTACTCAAAGCGATCTGATCAATTTTCAGATCTGCAGAATTATTTCCCCAATTGTAAGGAGCATAATTTATTCCTCTTAAAATAATTGTATCGTTACACGGACCTAAAATATTTTTCCCGCTAACATGAATGGTAGTTCCAATTTGTGAATTGCTCACAAAATTTAAGGAGACAATTAAGAGTACAGTAAAAATATATTTCATAATAATGATTTAATTTTCCCGGTTAATCAAACTTACAATAATTTTGGTTAAAAGCAATAAAAAAGCTTGTTTTTCTACCATTAAAAGATTTGCTTTGTATTAATAAAACAAGGAAGATATGGCAGGAGTGAATAAAGTAATTTTAATAGGGAATTTGGGTCGCGACCCTGAATTAAAATACCTTGAAGGAAATGTTGCGCGTGCAAGTTTTAGTTTAGCAACAAGCGATTCTTATAAAGATAAAGCAGGTAACCGTGTTGATCAAACCGAATGGCATAACATCATTATGTGGCGCGGACTTGCCGAAAGCGCAGAAAAACTTTTAAAAAAAGGAACCCAAGTTTATATTGAAGGAAAATTACAAACCCGTCAGTGGAACGATAAAGAAGGTAACAAACGCAACATCACAGAAATTGTAGCTGAATCATTTAATATTTTACAGCGCCGTGATGCAGGTTCTAATACAAATGAAGGCGGAGATACTTCATTTGACAAACAAGATAGCGGCGATCTGCCATTTTAATTTTTCTGAAATGGCCATCCGCTTTGATAGACAAATAAAAAAGATGGCCATTCCATGTGACATCTAAAAGCAATTAACAACACATGACATTCAATTTTAAATATCTGCTTATCATCATTGCATTTTTTGCACTAGCAACTTCATGCGTTGACGACGAAGATAAAATTTACTCGCCAAAACCGCGTGGTTATTTCAGAATAAATTTTCCTGAAAAAAATTACAGGTTGTACGATAGTATTTGTCCTTACACTTTCGAAATTCCTACTTACGCTAACATTTCACAGGATAAACACATGGGCGCTGATCCTTGCTGGTTAAATATAAATTTTGATCAATTTAAAGCGACAATACATCTAAGCTATAAAGAGGTTACCGATACTAATTTAAATCGCTTCCTAGAAGACTCGCGGGGTTTTGCAATTGGTCACCAAATAAAAGCAACGGGTTTAGAAGAATCAGTTGTAATACGCGACAGTGCAAAAGTGTATGGTTTGGTTTATGATATTGAAGGGAACACAGCTTCATCCGTTCAATTTTATTTAACCGACAGCACAAAACATTTTTTACGTGGTGCTTTGTATTTTAATACCGTTCCTAATATTGATTCGCTTAAAATTGTTGTTGATTTTATCCGCAAAGATATTTTGCACATGGTGCAAACCTGCAAATGGAAAAACTCCGGAGCTCCTCCTGATCCGAAAAAAACTAAAAATTAATTGGTTATTCTTAATGCATTCCCGTCGTAAGTATTCCGGTAAACGCGCAAAGGCAAAGTAGCAGGACCAGCCATAACTCCACCATCAAATATTTGCCATTTAGAACCACTGACCGTGTCTCTTAATGTAAAAGCATCGGTCTGAACCTTCACTCTGGCGTCAAAATTATCAGGGGAATATGTAGAAGCTCTTTCAAGAACAACGAATTCTGTAGGTGCTTTTCTATACACAATTAAACCATCAACTCCACCGCTAAAATACTGCCAACCACCTGCAGTTTGAATTTTATAATTGAGCGGATCGCCCGGATAAATAACAATGTTTATTGGGACATAAGGAATGCCGTTATCCTGCACTCTAGTAGCCTTTTTCTTGCACGCTACAGGCGCAATGCAAACTAAAGCGATCAATAAAATTTGTATTTTTTTAGTAAAAAACATTAGTTAATGCTTGGCTTTAAACCATTATCTTTATACAAATTTACGAAAATGAACGACGGAAACCAAACCAATGAAAAACCCAAAGGAAACCCCTTTTTACCTCTCTGGTTTTCGCTGGTTTTGATAATTGGCATTGTGGGGGGCTACTTTTTTTCGTTTAATAATACAATGCCGGGGCTTGGCGGCAAAAACCAAAGCAACAACGTTTATACAAAGATCACAAGCTTATTAGAGTACATAAAATTAGATTATGTGGATACCATTAACGAAAAACAACTCGTAGAAAAAACAGTAACATCGATGTTACAAAGTTTAGATCCGCACTCGGCATATATTCCCGCCGAAGATTTTAAACAAGTGAATGAAGGACTGGAAGGAAATTTTGAAGGCATTGGTATTGAATTTAATTTGATCAATGATACCATTCGTGTTATTACTCCTATCAACGGCGGACCGTCAGAAAAACTAGGAATAAAAGCCGGCGATAAAGTTGTGAAGGTAGATGGAAAAAATGTAGCAGGAATAAAAATTACCAATAAAGAAGTTTTTGAAAAATTACGTGGCGCAGAAGGCTCAAAAGTTTTAGTCACCATTTTAAGAGCGGGCGTTAAGAATGCAATTGATTTTAAAATTACACGCGGACAAATTCCACTTTACAGTATTGATATTTCTTATTTGGTAAAACCTGGAATTGGTTATATGAAAATAAGCAAATTTGCTGCGACTACTTACGAAGAATATTTAAGTGCCTTTAATGCACTCAGTAAAAAAGGAATGAAGAAATTAATTTTAGATCTCCGCGGAAATCCCGGTGGATTTTTAAAAGCTGCTGTTGATATTGCTGATGAATTTTTAATGGATGGTTTGCAAATTGTTTACACGGAAGGCAGAGCTAATCCAAAGAAAATTTATAAATCTACCAGCCGCGGAAGTTTTGAAAATAATCCATTGGTGATTTTAATTGATGAAGGCAGTGCAAGCGCGAGTGAAATTGTTGCAGGAGCCGTACAAGATAACGACCGCGCCACAATTATCGGCAGAAGAAGTTTTGGAAAAGGATTAGTACAAGATCAACAAAGTTTACCCGATGGTTCTGCTGTGCGATTAACTGTTGCACGTTATTATACACCGACAGGAAGATGTATTCAAAAATCTTACAAGAACGGAACTGAAGAATATTATAAAGAAGAAGTCGACAGATATAATGATGGACAAATGTTAAATGCTGACAGTAACAAATTAGATAAGTCGAAAAAATTCATTACTCCTGGTGGTAAAACAGTTTACGGTGGCGGCGGGATCATGCCAGATATTTTTGTTCCGTTGGATACTGCAAAATATTCTTCCTTCGTAAATAAATTATTTTATACCGGTTTAATTACAGAATTTGGTTTTAGTTATAGCGACAAACACCGCGATGAAATAATGAAAAAATATCCTGTCGAAAAATTTGTCACAGATT